>JBFGAO010000027.1:0-8902 GCA_041568095.1 Steroidobacteraceae bacterium
CAGTCCTTCGCAATCGCCGGCGGGCGTGGCCGCGTCGAGGTCACGGAGCGGCGCGGCCGCTGGGAACTGGATGCCGACCTCGCCGCGCTCGACCTCGATGCACTCGCAACGCTGGCACGCCCCTGGTTCACGCTGCCCGAGGGCTTCACCGTCGCAGGGTCCGCCGCCGGCACGCTGCAGGCGAGCGGACGCGACGACGACCTCTCGACGGCGACGGCAGCCTTCGACGTCGCAAGGCTCGATTTCGCGGATGCAGAAGGCACGCTGGCCGGCGAGGGCGTTGCCGGCCGGCTGGACGTGACGCTGCGGGCGGCGACAGGCGGCGCCTTCGGGGCCGAGGGCCGCATCTCGCTGTCCGGCGGCCAGGCCTACAGCGACCCGGTCTTCCTCGACTTCGGCCGGCATGGGCTGGACCTGGACTTCCGGGGCCTGCTCGCGGCGGACGGTTCGCGCTTCGATGCCGAATCCTTCCGGCTGCTGCACCACGACGTCGCCGACGTCGCGGGCTCGGCACTGCTGGACCTGGCCGGCGAAACTCTGCTTCTGCGTGCGAAGACCAGGCTCGCCGTCGTCGAGCTCGCGACCGCGGTGCCCGCCTACGCCCAGCCCTACCTGATCTCGACCGCCTTCAAGGACCTCGAGGGCGCCGGCCGGCTGCGCGGCGAGATTGACATCGACGACGGCCTGCCGGTGCGCGTGGACCTGCAGCTCGAGGACGTCGCGCTCGACAGCCAGACCGGCTCGCTGTTCATCGCCGGGCTCGCCGGCAACTTCAACTGGCACGACGACCTGTTGCGCGACGAGCTCGCGAAGTCGGGTGCCGACAGCGAGATCTTCAAGTCGCGGCTGGCCTGGCGGGAGGCGCGACTGTGGAACATCGACATCGCGGCCGTCGAACTGCCGTTCACGACCACCGGGCGGCATTTCCGGCTGCTGGACCCGGTGCTGCTGCCGGTGTTCGACGGCGGGCTCGCCGTCGAGACGCTGCGCGTCCGCCACGCCGGCACCGACGACATGTACCTGCGCTTCGACGCCGAGCTGCAGCCGATCAGCGTCGCGCGCATCACGCGCGCGCTGGGCTGGCCGGAATTCTCCGGCAGGCTGTCCGGCCGGATCCCGCAGCTCGAGTGGCAGGCGGGCGAGGTCACGCTGGGCGGCAACCTGGAGGCGCAGGTCTTCGACGGCCGCATCGTCGTGCGCGAGCTGCGGCTGCGCGACCCGCTCGGGCGCTTCCCGCGGCTGTACGCGAGCATCGACATCGACAACCTGGACCTCGAGCAGCTGACCAATACCTTCTCCTTCGGGATGATCACAGGCCGGCTGTCCGGCTACGTGCGTGGGCTCGAGACCTTCAACTGGATGCCCGAGGCCTTCGACGCGCGTCTCGCGACGCCGCCCGGGGACCGCTCGCCGCACCGGATCAGCCAGCGGGCCGTCGCGAACCTCTCGAGGGTCGGCGGTGGTGGCGGCGGCGGGGTCGTCGCGGCATTGCAGGGCGGCTTCCTGCGCTTCTTCGAGAACTTCCGCTACGACCGGCTGGGCCTGACCTGCCGGCTCGAGAACGACGTCTGCTCGATGGGTGGCGTCGAGCCGCAGGACGGCGGCTACTACATCGTCAAGGGCAAGGGCATCCCGCGCATCGACGTGATCGGCAACCAGCAGCGCGTGGCCTGGCGGCGGCTGGTCGGCCAGCTGGCCTCGATCATGGAGGGTTCAGGCCCCGAGATCCGCTGAGTTAGACTGCGTGGCAGTTCAGGGAGCGTTCAGCCGCCGGCCGCGACGATGGCATGCGACCGGCCCAGGAGCCGAAGGAGTGCCTACATGATTCGCTGGATCACCGCTGGTGTCGTTGCCGGGAGCCTGGCGCTCGCAGCCTGCGTCACGATCAACGTGTACTTCCCGGCGGCCGCGGCCGAGAAGGCCGCCGACCGCATCATCGAGGACATCTGGGGTCCCGAGCGCGGCAAGGAGCAGTCCTCGCTGACGCAGCCGGGCCGCGTGCTGCTGGCCGCCGCGCGCGGCGCGCTGGACCTCGTCGTGCCGGCCGCACAGGCGCAGGCGGACCTGAACGTGTCCACGCCCGCGATCCGGACGCTGACGGCGTCGATGGAGGCCCGCCACTCCGAGCTGGCCCCGCACTACGACTCCGGCGCAGTCGGGCTGACGAACGGCGGCCTCGTCGAGATCCGCGACGCCAACGCCGTGCCGCTGGCCGAGCGCAACCGGCTGCGCAAGCTCGTCACCGACGAGAACGCCGACCGCAACGCGCTGTACCGCGAGATCGCGGCTGCCAACAACAAGCCCGAGTGGGAATCGGATATCCGCGCGACCTTCGCGCAGCGCTGGATCGCAAAGGCCCGCAGCGGCTGGTACTACCAGAACGCCGGCGGGGCCTGGACCCAGAAGTGAGATCCCGACCCGGGCGCCTCAGCCGGCGCCCGGGTCCTGCCCTTCCCTGTCGATCAGCGCCGGGCCCTGGTTGCGCGGACTGTTGACGCGCCGGCTGACCGGCCAGGCCTCGAAGCGATCCGGGTCGCCGGGACCCAGAAAGTCCGCGAGCGCGGCCGGGTCGTCGCAGGCCGGGTCGAGCCAGCGCGCCCAGGCCTCGGCATCGAGCACGACCGGCATGCGGTCATGGATGCTGCTGATCGACGCGGCGGCGTCGGTCGTCACGATCGTGCAGGATTCCAGCTCCGAGCCGTCCGAAGGATCCTGCCACCTCTCCCACAGGCCCGCGAAGGAAAGCGGCCCGCCGTCACGATGGCGGATGAACCAGGGCTGCTTGCCGCCTTTCGCCTGCTGCCACTCGTACCAGCCGTCCGCGGGCAGCAGGCAGCGGCGGCGGCGGAAGGCCGCTCGGTAAGCCGGCTTGTCGGCGACGGTCTCGGCGCGTGCGTTGATCATCCGGTTGCCGATCGCGCGTTCCTTGGCCCAGAACGGCACCAGCCCCCAGTACAGCATCGCGAGGCGGCGACCGCCGTCTGCGCCGGCGCGCAGGGCCGGAACGGACTGGGTCGGGCAGACGTTGTAGCGCGGCTCCAGGTCCGGCACGTCGTCGAGCGCGAAGTAGCGGCGCACGGCCTCGGCCGGCGAGAAGAAGGCATAGCGCCCGCACACGGCGTTACTCCCGGGTCCCGGTGCCCCGGTTCATCAGCCAGACGACGACCGCGAACATCACGGCGGCGAATGCGAACATGATCGCGAAGGCGGTGCCGACGCCGACGTCGCTGCTGCCGAGGAAGCCGTGCCGGAACGCGTTGACCATGTACAGGATCGGGTTCGCGTAGGACAGCGTCTCGGCCCAGCCAGGCAGCAGCGACACCGAGTAGAACACGCCGCCGAGGTAGGTCAGCGGCGTCAGCACGAAGGTCGGGAACCACGAGATCTGGTCGAAGTTCTTCGCAAAGATCGCGTTGAAGAATCCGCCGAGCGAGAACACGACCGCGGTCAGCAGCACCGAGCCGGCGACCAGCAGCGGATCGTGCACCGGGATCCTGGTGAAGAACAGCGCGACGGCCGTGACGACCAGCCCGACCAGCAGCCCGCGGATCACGCCGCCGGTCACGTAGCCGAGCACGATCAGCCAGTTAGGCAGCGGCGCGACCAGCAGTTCCTCGATGTGCTTGCCGAACTTCGCGCCGAAGAAGCTCGACACGACGTTGCCGTAGGAGTTGCTGATCACCGCCATCATGATCAGGCCGGGCGCGATGTACTGCATGTAGTCGAAGCCGCCCATCGTGCCGATCCGCCGGCCGATCAGCGTGCCGAAGATCAGGAAGTACAGCGCCGCGGTGACCGCGGGCGGCACCAGCGTCTGGCCCCAGATCCGGATGATCCGGTGGAGCTCACGCCGCACGATCGTCTCGAAGCCAACCTGGCGGATCTTCGCCAGCGACAGCTCGTGGGCCTGCACCGATTCCGCGCGCGTCGCCATCTCAGGCCCTCCGCTCCGGCCCGCCCTTGCTCTCGACGAGCCGCATGAACAGTTCCTCGAGGCGGTTGACCTTGTTGCGCATGCTGACGACCTCGATGCCGCTGCTGGTCAGCCGGCCGAACACGTCGTTGAGGCCCTGCTCCTTCGACACGTCGATCTCGAGCGTGTGGTCGTCGGTCATCCGGGACACATAGCCCGGCAGCGCCGGCGGGTCGGCGACCGGCCGCCGGAAGTTCAGCACGAAGGTTTCCTGGTGCAGCTTGCGGATCACGCCCGCCATCGAGTCGTGCTCGATGATCCGGCCGCCGTCGATGATCGCGATCGTCCGGCAGAGATTCTCGGCCTCCTCGAGGTAGTGCGTCGTCAGGATGATCGTCGTGCCCTGGCTGTTGATGCCGCGCAGGAAGGCCCACATGCTGCGGCGGATCTCGATGTCGACGCCGGCGGTCGGCTCGTCGAGGATCAGCAGCCGCGGCTCGTGCACCAGCGCGCGCGCGATCATCAGCCGGCGCTTCATGCCGCCGGACAGCGAGCGCGCGATATGGTCGCGCTTGTCCCACAGCTGCAATTGCCGCAGGTACTTCTCGGCGCGCTCCTTAGCCAGCGCGCGCGGGATGCCGTAGAAGCCCGCCTGGTTGACGACGATCGTCCAGACCTTCTCGAACTGGTTGAAGTTGATCTCCTGCGGCACGACGCCGATGCAGGACTTCGCCCGGCCGAGCTCGCGGTCGATGTCGTGGCCGAACACGCTGACGCTGCCGCCGCTCTTCGTGACCAGCGACGTGACGATGCCGATCGTCGTCGTCTTGCCGGCGCCGTTCGGGCCCAGCAGCGCGAAGAAGTCGCCCTCGGCGACGTCGAGGTCGATGCCGCGCAGCGCCTCGACGCCGTTGCGGTAGGTCTTGGTCAGACCGCTGATCGAGAGCGCTTTCATTCCGGTGCCGGGTTCGTCATGTCGTTCGTGGACCCGTCAGCAGCGTAAACTCCGCCCTCCCGACCGGCAACCGACCTCCGCGATGCCCAAGCGTTCCCTGGTCCCCGCGCTGAGACGGATCTACCTGCTGCTGGCGCTGCTCGCACTGCTGCAGCCGGCCGTGCACGCGCGGCTGCTGCCCAACCGGGTCGCGGCCTGGTTCGGCCTGGACGGCAGCCCGCTCCTGTGGACGACGCGGCCGTGGCTGCTGGGAACCATGTCGGGCATCGTGCTCGCGCTGGCGCTCGCGACCATCATCGGCCTGCGCGCCTGGTGCGGCCGCCACGACGACGCGGACCGCGCCGAGGCCTGCCAGCGGCTGGGGCTGTGGTTCGGGCTCGTGACGACGGGCTTCGTGGTCTGCGTGTTCCAGCTGGTGCTGGAGGCCAACGCGCGGCTGATCCCGCAGCTGCCGATGGGCACACTCGGCTGGCTGGCCGGCAGCTACGTCGCGTTCGCGGCCGTCTGGGCCTGGCTCGCAAGGCGCTGAGCGGCGCCTGGCCGGCGCACCCTGCGCTGCAGCGACTGCAGTCGCGCCGATTCGGCGCCCTGCAGCTGCAGGCCAAGCCGCTGCAGCGTGACGATCGCGCGGTCGTCCGGGTCCTGCGCGCAGCCCTCGAACAGCACCCAGAAGCGCGCCCTCGCGCCGAAGCGCGCGCTCAGTGCGGGCGCGACGCGCTGGGCCAGCCCATCGCAGGCGGCCAGCGGCAGGCCGGCCAGTACCGCGATCGTCGCCGGCGCGGCGCCCAGAGCCAGCCGCGCACAGCCCGACCGCGACTGCGCGAGGTGCCAGCCGAGCATGATCGCGGCGCGCGAAAACGCGACGATGCGCGCATCGGCTGCGGCTCCGGGCTGCCCGTCCTGCACAGCCGCCGTGCCGGCGGCCTGCGCTTCCCACCAGGCGCCATCGGCGAAGCGCAGGTCGAACAGCGCGTACGGCAGGCTGGCGCAGAGCCGCCGCTGCGTCTCGGCGTGGATCAGCGCATCGATTGCGCGCGCCGGCAGGCCCGGGATGCAGCGCAGCCTGCCCTCCTCCTCCAGTTCCAGCGCGAGCGCCAGGAAGGCCTCGTTGACCGACGCGATCGCGCGGCAGCTGCCGGCGTCGAGCAGGCTGTCCCCGGACCAGTGGGCGTGGCCGGCCGGCGGGGCCAGCGCAAGCGGCTGCTGCAGGCTCATGGCATTTCTCCCCGATGACGCGCCATAACGTCCGCGGCCGGCTCTTGGTCCGGCCTTGCGATTGCTGGTATAAAAATACCAGTTCCTCCAATCCGGTCAAGGACGGCGAATGCGGATCACCGACGACCGCTACACCCGGGACCGCCTGCGCCTCGACCTCGCGCTGCGCCTGATCGGGCATGAGGCGCGCACCCACACGATCCGCAGCTGGACCGGCCTGACCGACGACCGGATCCGCAAGCTGTATCGCTCCTACGTCGCCGAGGCGGGCCGGCGCGAGATCCGCCGCCACCGCGGCAAGTCGCCGCGGCAGAGCGCCTGGTTCATGCGCAACGCAGCGACCCGTCGCGAGGCGGCCAGCCTCGCGACGCTGCTGTGCGTGCTCGGCCTGCTGCGCCGCGAGCAGGCGGCCCCCGGCGCACTGGAGCAGTTGCGCTGGGGCGAGCGCTTCTGCGAGGCCTACGAGACCTTCGTCAGCCTGCACGGCCAGCCGCAGATCAGCTTCGAGCACGCCTGCCACCTGCTGCGCGCGCTGGAGCGGCAGAACGAGATCTGCCTCGACGACTGCGAGGGCTGCGGCAGCCTGCTGATCGTGCAGCGCTATGCGCAGCGGCCCGGCGCCTGCGAGTTCTGCGCCACGACCCGGCCGCCGGCGAAGCCCGGGCTTGCGGTGGGCGACTGCTAGAATGGCGGCCCATCCGATGCGGAATCGCTCCCGATGCAGCCTGCCCCGGGGCGGCCCAATGTCTTCGCCGGGCCGCATGTCGATCGCCTGAAGCTGCCGCGCAGCGATGCGCCGCCCGCCGCCGAGCTGCTGGCGCGTGCGCGCATCGTCGCCGTCTGGCGCTCGCGCTGCCTGCTGCGGCGCGAGCCCGGGCCGAACGCCTGCCTGCTCGAGGCGGCGGCCGCGGCCGTGCCGGTCGCGGAAATGATCCTGCTGGGCGAGTACCGCGGCAGCGCGGTGTTCGTGGCCGAATTCGGCGGCGATGCGCCGCCGGCGCTCGCCGACGGCGCGGAATTCGTGGACCTGCGCGCGGCGGCTTCGATGCTGCCGCACGACGACGCCGGGCTCGTCGCCTACGCCCGCGCGATGGTCTCGTTCCGGCGCCGCCACCGCCATTGCGGCTGCTGCGGCACGCCGACGGTCCCGCGCCAGTCCGGCCACGTGATGGCCTGCCCGCGCGAGGGCTGCGGGCAGCTGTCATTCCCGCGCATCGACCCGGCCGTGATCGTGCTGGTCAGCGACGGCGACCGCGCGCTGCTGGGCCGGCAGCGTGGCTGGCCCGCGGGCCGCTACTCGACGGTTGCCGGCTTCGTCGAGCCGGGCGAGAGCCTCGAGGACGCCGTGTGCCGCGAGGTGCTGGAGGAGACCGGCGTCGAGACCGCGGAGGTCCGCTACCAGTCCTCGCAGCCCTGGCCGTTCCCGAACTCGCTGATGCTGGGCTTCCGCGCGACGGCGCGGACGACGCAGATCCGCCTCGGCGACGACGAGCTCGAGGACGCGCGCTGGTTCAGCCGCGCGCAGATCGCCGCCGGCGAGCCGCTGCTGCCGTTCCGGCAGTCGATCTCCTGGCGGCTGATCGAGGACTGGTACGACGAGGGGGCCGCGCGGCCGCTGGCCGAGGAACCGCGTGCCGGCCGCTGGGAGCGCGAGCCGTGAGCCTCGAGCTGCCGGATCCCGCGCTGCTGCTGTCGGTCCTGACCGGCATCGCGCTGGCCGCGGCGGCCGGCTTCCGCGCCTTCGTGCCGCTGCTGACCGCCGGCGTGGCGATCCACTTCGGCTGGATCGAGCCGGCGGAGGGCTTCGGCTGGCTCGGTCACCCGCTGGCGCTGACGGCGCTGGGCATCGCGACCGTGCTGGAGATCGGCGCCTACTACGTGCCGGGCCTCGACCATGCACTCGACGTGGTCGCCGCTCCGCTGGCGCTCGCCGCCGGCATCATCGTCGCGGCCAGCGTGATGGCCGACGTGCCGGACTGGCTGCGCTGGCTCGCCGCGATCATCGCGGGCGGCGCCGCGACGGCGGCGATCCATGCGCTGACCTCGCTGGGCCGCCTGCAGTCCTCGGCGGCCACCGGCGGCCTCGCGAATCCCGCCTACTCGACCGCGGAGCTCGCGGGCTCGGCGTTCGTCGCGATCGCGGCGCTGCTGCTGCCTGTCCTCGCCCTGCTCGCCGTGCTGGCCTTCATCGTCGTCGCGATCCGCAGGCGGCGGCGCAGGCAGCGGTGACGCGATGTGCCTGGCGCTGGTCGCCTGGCGGGTCCACGAGCGCTACCCGCTCGTGCTCGCCGCCAACCGCGACGAGTTTCACGACCGGCCCGCCAAGCCGCTGCACTGGTGGGAAGACCCGCCCATGCTGGCCGGGCGCGACCTCGCGGCCGGCGGCACTTGGTGCGCGCTGGACCGCGCCGGCCGGATGGCGCTCGTGACCAATTACCGCGACCCGTCGCTGCCGCGACCCACCGGCCAGTCGCGCGGCCGCCTGCCCTGTGACTTCCTCGGCGGCGACGCCCCGGCCGAGGACTACGCCCGCAGCCTGCTGGCACGCGCCGGGGGCTTCGCCGGCTTCAGCCTGCTGGCGATGGACGGGCAGAGCCTCGCCTACGTGGTCAGCCACCCCGCACCCGAGTTGCTGTTGCTGGAGCCGGGCATCTACGGGCTCAGCAACCGGCGGCTGGACACGCCCTGGCCCAAGGTCCTGCGCACGCGCGAGCGCTTCGGGCAGGAGCTGTCCCGGATGGAGCCGGACCCGGCAAGGCTGTTCGCGATGCTGTCCGACCGCCGGCAGGCTCCCGACGAGGAACTGCCCGACACGGGCG
>JBFGAO010000028.1:0-8775 GCA_041568095.1 Steroidobacteraceae bacterium
CGGATGAGCAACAACAAGTACCAGCTGACCAACCTGACAACTGGCAAGAGCTCGGAGCTCGAGACGCTGAGCGGCACGATGGGCCCGGATGTCGTCGGCATCGCCGGCATCGGCCGCGAGCTCGGCGTGTTCACCTACGACCCGGGCTTCATGGCGACCGCGTCGACCGAGAGCCGCATCACCTACATCGACGGGGACGCGGGCGTGCTGCTGTACCGCGGCTACCCGATCGAGCAGCTGGCCCAGCACAGCAGCTTCCTCGAGGTTTCGTACCTGCTGCTGAAGGGCGAGCTGCCCGACGCGAAGCAGCTCGCGGCCTACCACCGGTCGATCACGCGCCACACGATGCTGAACGAGTCGCTGCTGCGGCTGTTCAACAGCTTCCACCACAATGCGCACCCGATGGCGATGGTCTCGGCGGTGGTCGCGTCGATGGCGGCCTTCTACCACGACACGACGAACATCTACGACGACCACCACCGCGAGATCTTCTCGCACCGGATGATCGCGAAGATCCCGACGATCGCGGCGGCCGCCTACAAGCACGCACTCGGCCAGCCGTTCATCTACCCGCGCAACGACCTTGGCTACTGCGCGAACATGCTGCACATGTTCTTCGCGGTGCCCTGCGAGGCCTACGAGGTCGAACCGCTGCACGCGAAGGCGCTGGACCTGCTGTTCATCCTGCACGCCGACCACGAGCAGAACGCGAGCACGTCCACGGTACGCCTCGCCGGCAGCACCGGCTGCAACCCGTACGCGGCGATCTCGGCCGGCGTTTCGGCGCTGTGGGGCCCGGCGCACGGCGGCGCGAACGAAGCGGTGCTCGAGATGCTCGAGCAGATCGGCGACGCGAAGAACGTGCCGAGGTTCCTGGGCCGCGTGAAGGACCGCAGCGAGGGCGTGCGGCTGATGGGATTCGGTCACCGCGTCTACAAGAACTTCGACCCGCGCGCGACGATCATCCGCAAGATGTGCCACGACGTGCTTGCAAAGCTCGGGCGCAGCGACAACCCGCTGTTCGAGCTCGCGCTGAGGCTCGAGGAGGTCGCGCTGAAGGACGATTACTTCGTCAGCCGCCGCCTGTACCCGAACGTCGACTTCTACTCGGGCATCATCTACAGCGCGCTCGGCATCCCGCGCTCGATGTTCACGGTGATGTTCGCGATCGCGCGGACGACCGGCTGGGTCGCACACTGGCAGGAGATGATTGCCGACCCGGGCCTGAAGATCGGCCGGCCGCGCCAGCTGTACAGCGGGCCGTCGAAGCGCGACTACGTGCCGCTGGAGAAGCGCCGCTAGTCGCTGCCCCCGTCGCGCAGCATCGCCTCCAGCTCCGGCAGCGTCGCGCGCTTCATCGGACGTCCGTCGACCGGGCCGAACGGGGCCTGCCGGATGCCGTCGGTCGGGAAGATCGTTGCCTCGATGCCGTGGCCGCCGGCCCGGAAGCGCACCGCCGGGAACGCGACCGACTCGTCGCGCTGCACCTTGATCCGCCGCTGCGCGACCTCGTGCGGGATGCCCCGTTCCATCAGCTGTACCGCGACGCTCTCGGGCGTGTCGGCGAACAGGTGCAGCAGGATGTCGTTGTGGGCCGTCGCGGTGCCCGACAGCACCGGCCCGACCAGGCGCGGCGCGAAGTCGGACAGCAGCCGCATCGCCTGGACCGCCGAGCGCCGCAGCGCATCCAGCTCCGTCGCATGCTCCTCGGCCCCGAACAGCCGCTGATGCTCGGCCATTGCGGCCTCGATCTCGGTGTTCCTCGGCAGCACCGCGCGGTCCGTGACGCCCATGCGCTCCGCCGCCTTGCGCTTTGCGGCCAGGAAGTCCTCGAGGCCGTGCTCGATCATCAGCCGGGCCGCCTCGCGCGCCAGCGCGAGTCGCAGCATGTCGCCGCGCACCGAGCGCTTGACCATCAGAAGATCGGCTCCTCGTAGCGGCGCGGCGCCGGGGTCCGCGGCCCGGCATTGGCGGCCGGCAGGTGCTCCTCGAGGAAGTACTCGAATATCGCCGACGGATCGCCCGGCCGCGCGAGCTCGCCGGTGTCCGGCGACACACGGGCCATCACGACGCCCTCCGGCAGCGGCCACGACCGCGCCGGCAGCCCGCGCAGGGCTTCCCGCATGAACGTGACCCACATCGGGAGCGCCGTCCGCGAGCCTTCCTCGTCGGCGCCCAGCGGACGCTCCTGGTCGAAGCCGACCCAGGCGGTCGCAACGAGGTCGGGATTGAAGCCCGAGAACCAGGCATCCCGGCCGTCATTGGTCGTGCCGGTCTTGCCCGCCAGGTCACCGCGACCCAGCGCCTTGGCGCGCTGGCCGGTGCCGTACTGGATCACGTCGGCCAGCATGTCCGTGACGATGAAGGCGTTGCCCGGCGACAGGACCTGCGGCGCACGGGACTCGTCGTCGGGGCGCGGCAGCGCGCCGCCTGCATCGCGGGCGCGCAGCATGCCACTGCCGTCGTCGGGGACGATCAGCCGCTGCGGTGCGTCGGGTGCAGCCGTACTGCCGCAGCTGCCGCAGGCGAGCGCCGGTTCCGCCTGCCTGATCGTCCGGCTGTCGGCGTCCTCGACGCGCTGGATCAGGTAGGGCGTCACGCGGGCGCCGCCATTCGCGAACACCGCGAAGCCAGCCGCCATCTCGAGCGGCGTCAATTGCGCGGTGCCGAGTGCCGCGGTCAGGTCGGCCGGGATGTGCGCAGCCGGCAACCCGAAGCGCTGCACGTAGTCGCGCGTGTAGCCGACCCCCATCTGCCGCATCAGCCGGATCGTGACCAGATTGCGCGAGCGCGCCAGCGCGTCGCGCAGCCGCGTCGGGCCATAGAAACGGCGCGAGTCGTTGACCGGGCGCCATTCGCGCTCGGTCTCGTTGCCCGCCTCGTCGAGCTGGGCCTCGTAGACGACCGGCGCGTCCAGCACGATCGACGCCGGCGTGAATCCCTGCTCCAGCGCCGCCGAGTAGACGAAGGGCTTGAACGAGGAGCCGGGCTGGCGGCGTGCCTGCACGGCACGGTTGAACTTTGACGCATAGAAGTCGAAGCCGCCGGACAGCGCGACGATTGCGCCGTCGCGGGGATCCAGCGCCACCAGCGCGCCCTGCACCTCGGGCAGCTGGACGAGGTAGGCCCCGTCGCCGCCATAGGGCAGCAGGTAGACGACGTCGCCGCGCCTGACGACGTCGGCGGCGGTCTTCGGCGCCGGGCCGGTGCCGCCGCTGCGCAGCACGGGCCGCGCCCAGCGCATGCCGTCCATCGGCAGCCGGTAGCGCTGGCCGTTGCGGGCCAGCGCCTCGGCGCCGTCCCGGCCGACGCTGGCGACGATCCCCGGCTGCAGGCCGCCGACGGCCGGCCAGCGCTCGAGTTCCTGCAGCACCTCGGCCGTGCCGCCGTCTTCCGGCCACTCGACCCGGCCGGCCGGGCCGCGGTAGCCGTGGCGGCGGTCGTACTCGAGCACCGCGCCGCGCAGCGCGACATCGGCGGCCCGCTGCAGCCGGCTGTCCACGGTCGTGAACGCGCGGAAGCCGTCCGTATAGATGCGCTCGCCGTATTCGTCGAACAGCGCCTGGCGGGCCAGTTCCGCGACGTAGGGCGCATCGACCTCGACTCGCGGGCCGTGCAGCTCGCGCGAAACCGGTGCAGCCAGCGCTGCCTGCCAGGCGGCCTCGTCGAGGTAGCCGAGCTCGCGCATCCGGCGCAGCACGTAGGCGCGCCGCTCGGTCGCGCGCTCCAGGCTCGCAACCGGGTTCAGCCGTGACGGGGCCTGCAGGATCCCGGCCAGCAGCGCCGCCTCGTGGGCCTCGATGTCCGCCAGCGGCTTGCCGAAGTAGGTCTCCGCGGCGGCGGCAAAGCCGTAGGAGCGCTGTCCGAGGAACTGCGTGTTGACGAACAGCGTGAATATCTCCTGCTTGCCAAGCTCGTTCTCGAGTGACAGCGCCAGGAAGATCTCGCGCAGCTTGCGGCGCAGCTGCTTTTCCTTCGTGATCAGCGTGGTCCGGACCAGCTGCTGCGTCAGCGTGCTGCCGCCCTGGGACAGCTCCATCGTCGTCGCGGCGACGACCAGCGCGCGCGCGACGCCCTGCCAGTCCACGCCCGGGTGCTCGAAGAAGCGGTCGTCCTCCGCGGCGAGCACCGCCTGCACGACGACCGGCGGGATCTCCTCCCACTCGACCGGCACGCGCCGCTGCTCGCCGATCTGGCCGATCAGCTTGCCGTCCCGGCTGTAGACGCGCAGCGGCACCTGCAGCCGGACGTCTCGCAGCTGCGCGACGTCGGGCAGCGTCGGCTTCAGGTAGTAATAGGTCGCCAGGAAGGCCAGGCAGACGAGGCCCGCCAGCAGGACGATGGCGGTGGCCAGGACGTAGAGGCTGCGGCGCGAGGCTCGATTCACCGTGAGTCCGACAGGCGGCTATTGCGCGAGGGGGCGATTATGCATAGTAATGTCACGACCTGCCGCAGACAGCGCCTGGCAGGCAACGTGGACCGGAGGCGCGTATCGTGACGCTGCACACGGTCAGGACACGGTGGCGCGGGCAGCATCGGGGGCCGGATCCGGTGCGGGCCGGTAGAGCAGGCCGGCTGCCAGGATGAGGGGTGGCACGGGCCTCGGTCCCGTGCCGGGAAGACAGGGCTGGCGTCAGGGAGGCTGCCCGCCGACAGCGAATTGCGATTCGGGTCACGTTCAATTTAACAATTGCTTGCTATATAGTTAGCCGGCAAAGTTGACCCAGCGCAGCGCGTAGGCGTCGCAGTGCCCTGACCCTAAAAGGAAATTTCCGTGCTCAAGCTGCCGAAGATTTCGCTGGGCCCGCGGCACCGACCGTTGATCGGGCTGGACATCACGACTTCGTCCATCAAGCTGATCGAGTTGTCCTCTTCCGGCGGGACTTACCGGGTCGAGGCCTACGCGGCCGAGCCGACTCCGCACAATGCGATCAACGAGAAGGCGATCGTCGACGCGAACTCCGTCGGCGAGGCGATCCGCCGTGCCGTCAAGCGCTCCGGCGTGCGCAGCAAGGAATGCGCCGTCGCGATCAGCGGCGACGCGGCGATCACGAAGGCCATCCAGATGCCGCGCGGCCTGTCGGAGACCGACCTCGAGCAGCAGATCGAGATGCAGGCCGACCAGTACATCCCGTTCCCGATGGAGGAAGTCAGCTACGACTTCGAGATCATCGGGCCGTCCGAGAAGGACCCGGAGCTGCGCGACGTGCTGCTGGTCGCGTCCCGGTCGGAGAACGTCGAGCAGCGCGTCGCCGCGGTGACCGCCGCCGGCCTCGTCGCCAAGGTCGTCGACGTCGAGGCCTTCGCGCTCGAGAATGCCTGTCGGCTGCTGACGCACCAGATGCCCGATGGCGGCCTCGACCGGACCATCGCTGTCGTTGACTTCGGCGCCAGCACGACGACCTTCAGCGTGCTGCGCGACCTCGTCGTCGTGTACACGCGCGACTTCGCCTTCGGCGGCCAGCAGCTGACCGAGGAGATCATGCGCACCTACGGCCTGTCGATGGAGGAGGCCGGGCGCGCGAAGAAGGAGGGCGGGCTGCCGTCAAACTACCAGCCTGAGGTCCTCGACCCGTTCATCGACGACATGACGCAGCAGGTCAGCCGCTCGCTGCAGTTCTACCTGGCCTCCGGCAGCGGCCGGACGCAGCCGGAACAGATCATCATCTGCGGTGGCTGCGCGAACATCCCGGGCGTCGCGGACGTCATCGCGAGCCGCGTCGGCATCCCGGCGGAGCGCGGCGACCCGCTCGGCCAGATGAAGGTATCCTCGAAGGCAAAGGCCCTCGGCGTGACGCGCGATGCGACCGCGCTGCTGACGGCCTGCGGACTGGCGCTGCGGAGCTTCGACGACAATGCCAAATATTAACCTGCTGCCCTGGCGACAAGAGCTTCGCCAGCGCCGCGAGAAAGAGTTCCTGATCGGTGTCGCCGGGGCCGTCGGCCTGGCGATCGTCGTCACGCTCGGCGCTCACCTGACCGTCAGCTCGATGATCGACGCGCAGCAGCGGCGTAACGAGCTGCTGAAGGCCGAGATCGCCGAACTCGACAAGGCGATCGACGAGATCGTCCGGCTCGAGGAGCAGAAGGCGCGGATGCTGGCCCGC
This sequence comes from Steroidobacteraceae bacterium, assembly GCA_041568095.1. Taxonomy (GTDB): domain Bacteria; phylum Pseudomonadota; class Gammaproteobacteria; order Steroidobacterales; family Steroidobacteraceae; genus SCUD01. Next base: position 6,108 of record JBFGAO010000028.1, read on the forward strand.
ATGGAGGTCATCGAGACGCTGCAGGCCAGCCGGCCCGAGGTCGTCAAGCTGTTCGACGAGATGGTCGCGGCGCTGCCCGAGGGCGTGTACCTGACCTCGGTCAAGCAGACCGGCCGCAAGCTCGAGTTCAACGGCGTCGCGCAGTCGAGCACGCGCGTGTCGGCCTTCATGCGCAACATCGACGCGTCCGCGACGCTGGCAACGCCGGAGCTGAAGGTCATCCAGACCGGCGGGGACGCAACCCCGGGCGCGCAGTTCACGCTGTTTGCCGCGCTGCGCGCTGCGCCGGCCGAGCCGGACGCCGAGCCCGGACAGCCGCGGCGCCGAGTGTCGGAGGCCGGACGATGAACCTGATCGAACAGCTTCGCGAACTCGACTTCCGCGAGATCGGCCGCTGGCCGTTCGCGTTCCGCGCGGCCGGCGTCGCGATCGTGTTCGCCGCCGTGACGGCGCTGCTGGTCTGGCAGTTCGTCTGGGGCGAGAACTTCGGCAACCTGCCGCAGCTGCGCCTGGCCGAGCAGGAGCAGGCCAAGCTCTGGGAAACCTTCGACCAGAAGCAGCGCAAGGCGGCGAACCTGGAGGCCTACCGGCAGCAGCTGGTCGAGATCGAGCGCAGTTTCGGCGCGATGCTGCGGCAGCTGCCGGGCAGGACCGAGGTGCCGAGCCTGCTGGTGGACATCTCGCAGACCGGGCTGGCGTCCGGGCTGCAGGAGCGGCTGTTCCAGCCCAGTGGCGAGGTCAAGAAGGACTTCTACGCCGAGCTCCCGATCAAGATGCAGCTGAGCGGCGGCTACCACGAGTTCGGCCTGTTCGTCAGCGGCATCGCGGCACTGCCGCGCATCGTCACGCTGCACGACATCGAGATCGTGCGTGGCAGCGGCGGCGGGCGGGCCGCGCGGACCGGGCGCGGCGTGCCGGCGCCGACCGACAACCTGACGCTGAACGTGACCGCCAAGACCTATCGCTACCTCGATGACACGGAGCAGGCGGCGCCGGAGGCGGGCGGCAAGGCGAAGCCTGGTACGCGCCGGCCGCGTCGGACCGAGACATGACGAGGCAGTACCCGATGCGCAAGATGCTGACCGCTGCCTGTGTCGCCGGCTCGCTGCTGCTGGCGGGCTGCTCGGACGGGCTCGACGAGCTCCGCCAGCAGGTCGCGCGCGCGAAGGAGCGTCCGGGCGGGCGCATCCAGCCGCTGCCCGAGGTCAAGCCGTACATCAGCCACGAATACCAGATGGCCGGGCGCCGCTCGCCATTCCTGCAGAGCTTCGCCGGCGAGAGCCCGACGGGCCCGCGGCCGGACGTGCAGCGGCCGCGCGAGTACCTCGAGCAGTTCCCGCTGGACACGCTCAAGATGGTCGGCACGCTGCGGCTTGCCGGTACGCATTACGGCCTGGTGCAGACACGGGATGGCATGATCCACCGCGTGCTGCCGGGCAACCACCTGGGGCAGAACGACGGCCGCGTGAATTCGGTGACGGACTCGCGAATCTCGCTGGTCGAGATCGTGCCTGACGGGCTTGGCGGCTACCTCGAGCGGCCCGCGTCGCTCGCACTGGGCGACTGATTTCTGGGAGAACGTCTGATGGCTGGCAACAACCGGACAACGGTTTCTGACAACGGCGGGACGCGGTTCCTGCCGCGACTGCTCGGTGGCGCGATCGCCGCATGGCTGGTCGCCTGGTCCGGGCCGGTCGCGGCCCAGGACGGGGTCCGGCTGACCGCCGTCGAGGTCCAGTCGCAGGGCCAGGCGCTGCTGGTGCGGCTGCGCACCGATGGCACCGCGCCACAGCCGCTGACCTTCACGATAGACCGCCCGGCGCGTCTGTCGGTCGACCTGCCGGACGTCACGCTGGCGCTGGAGAACCGGCGCATCGACGTCAGCGCCGCGGGCGTCGACACGATCGTCGCCGCCGAGGCCGCGGGCCGCACGCGCGTCGTGTTCAACCTCGACTCGCTGGTGCCCTACACGGCCGTCGCCGAGGGCGACAGCGTGCTCGTGACGCTGGGCCGTGCGGCCGCCGCCCCGGCTGCCGCGACGCCGGCCGTCGCGGCCGCGCCCGCCGCCGCCGCGGGCCGGCGCGTCAGCGGTATCGACTTCTGGCTGCGCGGTGAACCGGCGCACGCCGGCGCCCGCGCCGAAGTCATTCTGGCGGCAGGCGCTATTGGCTCGCCGCAGCTGTTACAGGTTTCCGGGATCGGTCCTGGTACTTTGTTGCAGGAGTATGGTATCGATGTTGTTCATGATTTGCGCGGCGTGGGGGAAAATTTGCAGGATCATTTGCAGATTCGCACCATGTTTAAGATAAAAAATGCAGAAACGCTGAACGAAACCACCAACAGCCTGATCAAACGGGCCGGCATGGCCATGCGTTATGCCTTGTTCCGGCGCGGACCGTTAACCATGGCGCCAAGCCAGTTAGGCGCTTTTGCCAAAAGCGACGACAGCCGCGAGACGCCCAATCTGCAATACCATATCCAGCCTTTGACCACCGATAAACTCGGTGATGCTTTGCATCCGTTTCCCGGTCTGACCGCTTCGGTGTGCAATCTGCGCCCGCTAAGCCGCGGCACAGTGCATATCAAGAGCGCCGATCCGGCAGCCCAGCCCGCTATCAGGCCGAATTATCTGTCTGATCCCGAGGACAGACAGGTCGCCGCCGATGCA
>JBFGAO010000029.1:0-8578 GCA_041568095.1 Steroidobacteraceae bacterium
CCGATCAGCTGCTGCGTGTCCATCGCGCCATCCTTGGGCTCTGCTGCCCCGGGGAGTCGTGCATCGCGGGCCGCCGTCGGGGCCACGCTACACCAGTTGTGCCGCTGACGCACGGAACCCGCCGGCCGCATGCGGGTCCATGGATCGGCAGCCCTGCCATCGACCCGGAGCGCCCTCTTGCTCGACGCCATCCGCGACTTCTTCGCCAGCCGCATCGCCGATCGCCCGGACGACACGCCGGAGTCGGCGGAGCATCGCGCGCGAATCGCGGCGGCAGCGCTGCTGGTCGAGGCGGTGCGCAGCGACGCCCAGGCGCCGGAGGCCGAGCGGGCCGAGATGCTGCGCTCGGTGCAGCGCAAGTTCGGGCTGGAGCAGGAAGAGGCCGCGCGGCTGCTGGCGCTGGCCGAGGCCGAGGCCAGCGAGGCCCATGACCTCTACCAGTTCACGTCGCAGGTCAACGCGCACTTCGCTGCGGAGCGCAAGCTCCGGCTGGTCGAGGAACTCTGGCGCGTGGCCTGGGCCGACGGCGTCGTGCACATGTACGAGGAGCACCTGATCCGCCGGGTCGCGGACCTGCTGCACGTGCCGCACTCGGCCTTCATCCGGGCCAAGCTGCGGGCGCAGGAATCCCTGCAGCGCTGAGGGCCGGCCTTCCGCCTCAGGCCACGGAACGGTTCAGGATCTCCGCGACGCGGAAGCGGCCGGTCGCCGTCAGGCCCTCGTAGTCGTCGTGCTTGCTGCGGAGCTCGGCGCGGCGCAGCGCGAACGGGGAGTCCACCAGCGCCTTCAGCGGGCGGGCCGGCGCGAACAGGAAGCCCTGGCCGGCGACGCAGCCGAGCTCGCGCAACTCGTTGACCTGCGCTTCCTGCTCGATGCCTTCGGCGACGGTCTCGAGTCCCAGCGTCTCGCCCAGCATCACGACTGCGCGCGCGAGTTCGGGCCCCTCGCTGCTGTCGGTCAGCCGGCTGACGAAGGAGCGGTCGATTTTCAGGATGTCGATCGGGAAGCGGTGCAGGTAGGACAGCGACGAGTAGCCGGTGCCGAAGTCGTCGATGGCCAGCCGCACGCCGAGCCCCTTCAGTTCCTTCAGCTTGGCCAGGTTGATCTCGGTGTTGTGCATGATCGTGCTCTCGGTCAGCTCGATCACGAGGCTGCCGGGATCGATCCCGGAGAGGTCGAGCGCGCGACGCACGTCCTCGACGAGGTCCGCATGCTGCAGGTGGCGGCTGGACACGTTGACCGACACCCGCAGGCCCGAGCCCGACGGGATCGTCTCGCGCCAGGCCTTGACCTGCCGGCAGGCCTCGATCAGTCCCCAGCGTCCCATCTCGATGATCTGCCCGGATTCCTCCGCGGTCGGGATGAAGCGGCCGGGCAGCACCAGGCCGTGCTCCGGGTGCCGCCAGCGCATCAGCGCCTCGACGCCCAGCAGTTCCAGAGTGTTCAGGTCGATGACGGGCTGGAAGTCCAGGAAGAACTCGCCGCGCTCCAGGCCGCGGTCGATGTCCTCCTCGAGCCGCAGCCGTTCCTGCAGCTGCTCCTGCATCCGCGGCTGGAACACCGCGTAGCGCGCCTTGCCGGCGGCCTTCGCGCTGTACATCGCGATGTCGGCATTGCGCAGCAGCTGCTCGGTGTCGTCGTCGGCCTCCGAGAACGCGACGCCGATCGTCGCGCCGACGTAGATGTCGTTGCCGTCCAGCTGCAGCGGCTGGTTGAAGGACTCGATGATCGACGCGACGATCTGCTCGATGCTGGCGTGGTCGCTGATGCCCTCGAGCAGGATGCCGAACTCGTCCCCGCCGAGGCGCGCAACCGTGTCCGTCGGGCGCGTGCACTTGACCAGCCGCTGCGCGGCGGTCTGGAGCAGCCGGTCGCCGGCGTCGTGGCCCATCGAATCGTTGACGTTCTTGAAGTTGTCGAGGTCCAGGAACACGACCGCAACCTGCTGCTGCGCGAGGCGCGAAAGCGCCAGCGCGTGGTCGACGCGGTTCCGGAACAGGCTGCGGTTCGCGAGCAGCGTCAGCGGGTCGTGGAAGGCCAGCTGCCGCAGCTGCTCCTCGAGCACCTTGCGCTCGCTGACGTCGCGAAAGTTCAGCGCGAGGCCCCCGACGGCCGGGTCCTCGCTGAGGTTGCTGCCGACACACTCGAGCGTGTAGCGGCCGGTGTTGCTGCCGATGACAACCTCGACCGGGCCGATCGCGCGGCCACGGGTCCCGGCGACCTCGCGCAGGAAGCCGGCCAGCCGGTCCCGGTCAGTGTCGTCCCACAATTCAAGCAGGTTGCGCCCGACCATCTGGTCAGGGTTCATCGCAAACGTCGGGCCGGCCGCCGGCGACACGAAGCGCAGTTGCCCGTCCGCGTCCGCGATCATGATGACGTCGGATGCATTGCGGATCAGCGACGCGTAGCGTGCCTCGACGAGCCCCGCAGCGCGCCGCTCGCGCGCGACGGCGTCGTCGCGGAAGATCACGCCCTGGCGCAGCATCACGAGCAGCGTCAGCAGGAACACGACCATCGTCATCACGGTCGCCGGGCTGCTGGTCTGCTCGCTTTCGAAGTACACGAGCACCAGGAAGGACACCAGCATCGCGAGGTAGGGCAGCCCCTGGTTCAGCGCCGTGTCGACCGGCTGGTGGTCCGGCTGGCCGGAGGGCCGCCAGCGCAGCTGCTCGCGCGCCGCGGCGCCGAGCATCGCGTAGCTGGACAGGTAGATCGCATCGGAGAAGCCGCCCGGCAGGTACTCGCCGGTGACCTTCGACATCGCCCAGACGATGTCGGCGAGGAACAGCGTCGAGAACCCGAGTGTCAGCAACACGAGGGTCCGCCGGCTGATGACGCCGCCGCCCGAGTGCATCAGCAGCATGCCGAGTGCCATCACCATCACGCAGTTCAGCGCGATGTAGGCCTGCGTCAGCACGAACTTGACGATGTCCGGATCCGCGTCGGCCGCGGCGGTCGGGCGGATCACGAAGAACCAGAAAAAGGCGCCGAAGCCGAGCATCAGGATCGTGCAGTCCAGCGCGAGGCGCATCCACGGCACGCGGATCGCGCCAGCACGCACGACGGTGACGACGGCGGCAAACAGCAGCGGGTAGAAGGACAGGTAGAAGACATCGCCGATCGACGGGAACGGGTCGTGGCCCAGCGACCAGTAGACGGAGTTCAGCAGGTTGCCGATGCTGTAGACGCCGAGCGCGGCGGCCAGCAGCCGCCAGGTGCGGCGCGTCGCAGGATCCTGCGCGTCGATCGCCGCGGCGACCGCGAGCAGCGCGACAACGAGGCTGGCCGGAAAGTCGGAGAACAGCCGGAACGCCTCGAGCGCGGCGATCCCGGACACATCGACCGCGTTCGCGAGGATCGCGACCACGATATAGGCGGCCAGGCCGGTGATGACGGCGCCGGCCCATCCGGAGATGAACGGTTCGGTGACCTGGTCACCCGCGCTTGCGACTGAATTCTTCATGGCTGGTTTGTACGGTGCCGCGCGAGCAATCGGTCCCCCCTGACCGCGGTTAGGGCGTCATATGTAACCTCCTACCGCCCGGTCCGACTGTGACGCCCGTCCGGAAACGCGCCCGGCGTGAGGCGGGCAATGGGAGGGCTTCGTGGGGCAGTTCACGTTCCGGCGGCGGTATACGGCGCGATTAAGGGTTTTACGCAGGCGTCGCGCAAGAAGGACGGGGCCCCGCAGGGCCCCGTCGGGATCATCCGCGAGGGTCGCTCAGTTGCTGCGCAGCTGCGCGACCTGCAGCGTCACCATCCGGCCGAGCAGCGACTCGCTGTCGAGCGTGTCCGGGTCGGAAACCGCGAAGACGCCGCTGACCTCGAACGTGAACGTGCCGTAACTGACGGCCGGCTGGAAGCCGCGCAGGTCGATGAAGGCGCTGGCGGTACCGGCGCCGGCCTCGGCTTCGGTCGTCGTGCCGAGCAACCGGCCCGCCGCGTCCCGCACCGTGACGGTGTAGTTCATCAGGTTCTCGCCCAGCGCCGCGCCCGACGGATGCGACAGCGTGACCTTCAGGTGCGTTGCGGTCGACGGCACGGCGGTCGTGTAGCTGCGGTGGTCGCTGCCGGCCGCCGAGAGCCGCGGTGCATCGTAGGTCCAGAAGTCTGAACGCAGCACCGCGAATCCGTCGGCCGCGAGCACGCGCGCATCGGCGGCCGCCTGCGCCTTCGGCAGGTTCTTGGCCCAGTGCTTCTGCGTGACCAGCGCGACGGCCGCCTCGAGGTCCACGTAGCCGTAGCCGACCTGCCAGAACGGCAGCGCGCTGCCGTCCGCTGCGAGCACCGGCCGCGCGGTGGCCTGCAGCGCCTGCTGCACCTGCAGCGCGGTCAGCGACGGGTTGGCCTGCAGCAGCACGGCGACGGCTCCCGCGACATGCGGCGCTGCCATGCTGGTGCCGGAGGCCGAGCGGTTGCCGTAGGGCGGACAGGCGAGGACCGCGAGCCCTGCCGTGCTGCAGGTGGACGAGATACTGGCGCCAGGCGCCGTGACGTCCGGGTGGTACAGGCCGATCCGGTCCCCGGTGAAGAAGGTGTGCCCGCCGGCCCCGACCTGCACCGGCAGCGAATTGTCGTAGACCAGGCCGTTGGAGCTGAAGCCCGCGCGGCGATAGGCCAGCGTGCCGGCCGCGACCGACATCACCCACGGCGCCTGGCTGAACGGGTTCAGGCTCATCTCGGCGTTCGTGTCGCCGCTGTTGCCGGCCGCGAACACGACGATGACGCCGAGGTCGGCCACCGCCTTGGTGACGACCGCGACCGGGTCGCGCGGGTCGAACTGCCGGAAGGAGTTGCCCCAGGAGTTGTTGATGACATCGACGCTCCACAGGCCCGGCTGGTCGAGCAGGTAGTCGTAGGCCGTCACGACCGCGGTCGTGAACAGCACCTCGCCGACCGCGATGCAGACCAGCACGGCGTCGGGCGCGACGCCATAGCGCCGGCCCAGCGGGTCCGTCGTGCTGTCGGCGGCGATGATGCCGGCGACGTGCGTGCCATGGCCGCTGCCGAGGTCGCTGTTCTGGTAGGGGCCCATCTCGAAGGCGATCGCGATCGTGTTCGAGCCGTCGGGGCGCATGTTCACGTACTCGCCGCTGACGACCTTGACGTTGTGGGTCACGTGATCGGCGAGGTCCGGGTGGCTGGCGTCGCAGCCGCTGTCGACGACGCCGACCGTGACGCCTCGACCCGTCAGGCCCGCAGCACGCAGCGACGCGGCGCCGATCGCGTTCGAAGAGTTGGTGTCGTAGTACTCGAGCAGCTCGTCCGGGTAGACGTCGGTCGCGATGCCCGTCTCGACGGCCAGCTGCATCGCGGAGACGCTGCCGTGCAGCAGCGCGAGCGGCACATGCTTCATCGGCTGCACCGCGAGGCCGAGCTGCTGCAGCGCGACGCGCTCGGCGTCGGTCGGCACGGCATCGAAGGCCGCGATCGCGCGGGTCGGCAGCAGGCCATCGTGGCCGGCGAGCAGCCGCGACAGGCCGGGCGTGTCGCCCGCGGCAGGGCCAGCGGCGAGGGCCGCGACACAGAGGATTGCAAATGCATGGCGCCGCGTGTGCCGCGCCGCTCCCTGGCTGTTCATCGCTCGACCTCCAATGGCATGTCGCACCCGGTGCGACCAGTGCGCGGATCGTGAGCCGGCCGCCGTGCGCCGGGCCATGAGGGCAACCACCCAGCCGGCGCGCGGGCGGCCACCCAGCCGCCGGACGGGGAGGCCGTGCGATACTGCGGCGCCATGAATCCCGAGAACCGACACCGTTGGCGCTGCGGCTGGCTCGCGGCGCCCTTGCTGTGCCTGTCAGTGCCGGTCGCAGCCGGCGACCTGGTGCTGGTCAACGGCAACATCCATACGGGCCACGACGCCCAGCCGCAGGCGGAGGCCGTCGTCGCCGAGGCCGGACGCATCTCCTATGTCGGCTCGACCGACGAGGCCTTGCGGCGCGCGCCGCAGGGCGCACAGGTCGTCGACCTGGGCGGCCTCACGGTGCTGCCCGGGCTCACCGACGCGCACGCCCACCTGGCCGGCATCGGCTTTCGCGAGCTGCGCTGGGACCTGGCGGGCATCGGCAGCCTCGCCGAGCTGCAGCGGCAATTGCGCGCGCAGGCCGCTGCGGATCCCGGCGATGGCTGGATCACGGGCCGCGGCTGGCTGGAGTCGGGCTGGACGCCGCCGGCCTTCCCGTCCCGTGCGGATCTCGATGCGGTGGTCGCCGACCGGCCGGTAGCGCTGGAACGCGGCGACGGCCATGCGCTGGTTGCGAACAGCCGCGCCCTGCAACTGGCAGGCATCGATGGCGATACGCCCGACCCGCCGGGCGGCCAGATCCTGCGCGACCCGGACAGCGGCGAGCCGACCGGCTTGCTGGTCGATGCCGCGATGGCGCTCATCGAGCGCTTGGTGCCGGCGGCGGATGCGGAGCAGACGCGCCGCGCGCTGGAGGTCGCCGGGCGGCGCAGCGTGCAGCTCGGCTGGACCCAGCTGCAGATTGCAGGCACGACCTGGGACGAGATCGAGGCGCTGTGCGGCCTGTACGCCGAGGACCGGATGCCGCTCAGGCTCTACGCTGCGATCGGCGGACCGGGCGCTGATGCCGGGCGCCTGCTGCGCGAGGCGGGGCCGGGCTGCCAGTGCGGCGGTCGGCTGCCGGTGCGCGCGATCAAGCTGTACATGGACGGTGCGCTCGGCTCCCGCGGCGCGGCGCTGCTCGCGCCTTACAGCGACCGGCCCGACACCCGCGGCCTGCTGGTCAACGAGCCGGAGACCGTGCTCGAGATCATGAAGTCGGCGCTGCGGCGCGGGATCCAGATGCAGGTCCATGCGATCGGGGACCGCGGCAACCGGCTGGTGCTGGACCTGATGGAACGCGCCCATGCCGAGGTGCCGCCGTCACAGCGCGCGCTGCGCGAGCCGCGCTGGCGCGTCGAGCATGCGCAGGTCGTCGACCCGGCGGACTGGCCGCGCTTCGCGCGCCTGGGCGTCATCGCGTCCATGCAGCCCTCGCATGCGATCAGCGACATGCTGTTCGCGCCGGCCCGGCTCGGTCCCGCGCGGCTGCGCGGCGCCTACGCCTGGCGCTCGCTGCTCGGGGCCGGCGCCATGATCGCCGCCGGCAGCGACGCGCCGGTCGAGCGCGGCGACCCGCTGATCGAGTTCTATGCCGCCGTCACGCGGCGCGCGCTGGACGGCACGGCGGGCGAGGACTGGGGCCTCGACGAGCGAGTGTCGCGCGAGCAGGCGCTGAAGATGCTGACACTGTGGCCGGCGGTCGCCGCCTTCCAGGAGCAGGACCGCGGCACGATCGAGCCGGGCAAGCTCGCGGACTTCAGCGTGTTCTCGGCAGACATCATGCGCGTGCCGCCCGAGCAGATCCTGCAGGCACGCGCCGTCATGACTGTCGTCGGCGGCCGCGTCGTGTACGCGGCCATTGATACAATGCCGGCCAGTCGCTGAATCCGACCGGAGCCCTGCCGATGACGATCTCGATGCACCAGGCCCTCGTGCCGCCCGTCACGCGCATGCTCGGCAGCCTCGCGGCGATCCTCGGCAAGGCAGCCGCGCACTGCGAGGCAAGGAAGATCGACCCGGCCGTGCTGGTCAGCGCGCGGCTCTACCCGGACATGTTCCCGCTGAGCCGGCAGGTGCAGATCGCGACCGACATCGCCAAGGGCGGTGCGGCGCGGCTTGCTGGCGTCGAGCCGCCGTCCTGGGAGGACAAGGAAGCGACGATTCCCGAACTGGTCGAGCGCCTCGAGCGGACGATCGCCTACCTGCGGACCTTCGGCGCGGCGCAGATCGACGGCTCAGAGGACCGCGAGATCCGGCTGAAGCTGCGCCAGTACGAGCGGCAGTTCACCGGGCTCGACTACCTGCTGCAGTTCGTGTTGCCGAACGTCTACTTCCACGTGACGACCGCGTACAACATCCTGCGCCACAACGGCGTCGAGATCGGCAAGCAGGACTACCTGGGCCGCGACTAGGCGGGCATCCGGCCGAAGCGGCCGGACTGGAAGTCGCGGATCGCCTGGTGGATCTCTGCCGGCGTGTTCATCACGAACGGGCCATAGCCGACCACCGGCTCCGGGATCGGCTCGCCGGTCAGCACCAGCATCGTCAGTTCCTCGTCGGCGCGCAGCCGGAAGGCGCCGCCATCGCGCGACAGCACCGCCATCTGCGGCGGCGCCAGGCGCTCGCCGTCGTTGACGGTGACCCGCCCGTGCATCGCGACCAGCGCGACCGTGTGCCCTTCGGGCGGTGACAGTTCCACCGTCGCAGCGGCGGACAGCCGCAGGTCCCAGACGTTCATCGGCGTGAAGGTCTGCGCCGGGCCGCGCGCGCCGTCGTGCTCTCCGGCGATCACGCGCAGCCGCCCGGCACCGCCCGGCAGCTCGACGACCGGGATGTCGGCGTCCAGCAGGGTCTGGTAGCGCGGCTGCGTCATCTTGTGGCGGGCCGGCAGGTTGACCCACAGCTGCATCATCTCCATCGTCCCGCCCTCGCGCGTGAAGCGCTCGGAGTGGAACTCCTCGTGCAGCAGGCCGGCGCCGGCCGTCATCCACTGCACGTCGCCGGGCCCGATGC
>JBFGAO010000030.1:0-8474 GCA_041568095.1 Steroidobacteraceae bacterium
GCGGCTGTCGGGCGCGACATCGATGCTGCCGCGGGCCGGCGCGATCGCGCAGGTCGGGGCGGCAATGCTGGCCGCGGGCGGGGCGGTGGCCGCAGCCGCTGCGGTACCTACCTACCTGCGCGACGAGGTCGTGCACCGGCGCTGAATGCCATAATCGCGCCGCATGGGGAAAGCCGCGCACATCCTCGTGGTCGAGGACGAGAAGCCGATACGCGACCTGATCGCCTTCGGCCTGAAGCGCGCCGGCTATGAAGTCAGCTGCGTCGCGGATTGTCGCGGTGCCCGGGAGAGCATCGCGGACCAGCGCCCGGACCTGCTGCTGGTGGACTGGATGCTGCCGGACACCAGCGGGCTCGAGTTCACGCGCCAGCTTAAGAGAAACTCGGATACCTCTGAAATCCCAGTGATTATGCTGACCGCCCGCTCGGACGAGCACGACAAGGTCGCGGGCCTGGAGGGCGGCGCCGACGACTACGTGACCAAGCCCTTCTCGGCGCGCGAGCTGGCCGCGCGGATCAAGGCCGTGCTGCGTCGAACGACGCCGGGCGACGCCGACGGGCAGGTCCGCATCGACGGCCTCGCGCTGGACCCGGCGGCGCACCGGATCCTCGTGCACGGCGAGGAACTGGCCCTGGGCCCGACCGAGTTCCGGTTGCTGGCCTTCTTCATGACCCACCCCGACCGGGTCTTCACGCGCTCCCAGCTGCTGGACCGCGTCTGGGGCGCCAACGTGCACGTCGTCGAGCGCACCGTGGACGTACACATCCGCCGCCTGCGCCAGGCGCTGGAACCGAGCGGCCACGAGCAGCTGCTGCAGACCGTGCGCGGCGTCGGCTACCGCTTCTCGACGGGCGCCGCATGAGCATGCCCTCGGCCTGGCAGTACGCGCTGGCCCGGCTCACCGCCGCGATCGGCTTCGCGTTGCTGATGGGCCTGATCTTCGGCGGCGTCGCCTGGTGGCTGATCGCCGTGCTGGGCGGGCTGCTGGCCTGGCAGCTCGCGAACCTGTACCTGCTGCAGTACTGGCTGCGCAACCGCTCCGAGGAATCGCCGCCCGACCTGACCGGGATCTGGGGCGACGTCGTCGGCCTGGTCGGCGGGCTGCACCGGCGCAAGCAGTTCCACAAGCGCCGCGTGCTGCAGCTGCTGCGCGAGTTCCGGCGGCTCAGCGCTGCGCTGCCGGACGGCGTCGTGCTGCTGGCCTCGACCAACGAGATCCTGTGGTTCAACCGGCAGGCGGCGCGCCTGCTGGGCCTGAAGCGCAAGGCCGACTTCGGCATGCCGATCGAGAACCTGCTGCGGCACCCGGACTTCATCGCCTACCTGCGCGACGGCGGGCCCGAGAAGCCGGTCGTCGTGCGCCGCGACGGCGGGCGCCAGCACCTGAATTGCCTGGTCATCGACGCCGGCGAGCAGCGGCTGCTGCTGGTGCGCGACGTGACCCGAGAGGCCCGCCTCGAGCAGATGCGCACCGACTTCGTCGCGAACGCTTCGCACGAGCTGCGCACGCCGCTGACGGTCGTCAGCGGCTACCTCGACGAGCTCGACGCCGACGCGGCGCTCGACGCGGCCTGGCGCCAGCCCGTCGCCGAGATGCGCGCGCAGGCCGAGCGGATGCGCCAGATCGTCGAGGACCTGCTGGACCTGTCGCGGCTGGAGTCGGCCGGCGAGGAGGCGCCGCTGGAGCCCGTCGCGGTGCCGGAATTGCTGGCGCGGCTCGCCGACGAGGCGCGCTCTGCTGCGGGCGCGGGCCCGGCGCTGGAACTGCGGATCGAGTCGGAGGACGGGCTGCAGGGCAGCGAGCGCGAACTGCGCTCGGTGTTCGGCAACCTGCTGTCGAACGCGATGAAGTACACGCCGCCGGCGGGGCGGGTGACGCTGCGCTGGTGGACGGATGCCGCCGGCGCTCACCTCGCGGTCGCCGACACCGGTCCGGGCATCGCCGCCGAGCACCTGCCGCGGCTGACCGAGCGTTTCTACCGCGTCGACCGCGGCCGGCAGCGCGAGCTCGGCGGTTCCGGGCTGGGCCTGTCCATCGTCAAGCACGGCCTGCAGCGCCATGGCGGACAACTGCAGGTCGACAGCGTCGAGGGCCGCGGCTCGACCTTCACGACGCATTTCCCGCAGGCTCGGCTGCTGCCGGCGGCGGCGCGGCGCAGCGGCACGACCGGGGCCTGACACGCCGCTGTAACAATCGCTGGCTATCCTTGCGGCCGTGACTGGCAATGGTGCCGGCAACGGAGAAGCAAGGTGATGCGGAAGATCCTCGTGACGCTGGCGGGACTGGGACTGGCGACGACGGCCTCGGCCCAGGCTGCGCGCGACTACATCAGCGCCGTCGGCTCCTCGACGGTGTTCCCGTTCACGTCCACGGTGGCCGAGCAGTTGGGCCGCGGCACCCGGTTCAAGACCCCCAAGGTCGAAAGCACCGGCACCGGCGGCGGCATGAAGCTGTTCTGCGCCGGCGTCGGCGTGTCGCACCCGGACGTCTCCAATGCCTCGCGGCGGATCAAGGCCTCCGAGCTCGAGGACTGCCGCAAGAACGGCGTCGCCGAGGTCATCGAGGTCCGGATCGGCTTTGACGGCATCGTGCTGGCGAACGCCAAGAACTCGCCGGTCTACAGGCTGAGCCGCAAGGACGTGTTCCTCGCGCTCGCGAAGCAGGTACCGGACCCGGCCGGCAGCGGCCGGCTGGTCGCGAATCCCTACCAGACCTGGAAGCAGGTCAACCCGGCGCTGCCCGCCACGAAGATCGAGGTGCTGGGCCCGCCGCCGACCTCGGGTACGCGCGACTCCTTCGTCGAGCTGGTCATGGAGCAGGGCTGTGACGCGATCCCGGCGCTGAAGGCGCTGAAGGCGGCCGACGAGAAGCGCCACAAGCAGGTCTGCGCGACCGTGCGCGAGGACGGCGCCTTCGTCGAGGCCGGCGAGAACGACAACCTGATCGTGCAGAAGCTGGCCGCGAACCCGCGCGCGCTGGGCATCTTCGGCTACAGCTTCCTCGAGGCAAACCTGAACGTGCTGCATGGCTCGGTGATCGAGGGCGTCACGCCCGACTTCGAGACCATCCAGAGCGGCAAGTACCCGGTGTCGCGGCCGCTGTACGTCTACTTCAAGAAGGCGCACGTTGCGGTGATCCCCGGCATGAAGGAATTCATCGCCGAGTACACCAGCGACAAGGCACTCGGCGAGGACGGCTACCTGGTCGACAAGGGCCTGATCCCGGCGCCGAAGGCCGAGCGCGAGAAGACCCGCCGCAACGCGACCCAGCTCGTTGCGCTGCAGTCACTCTGAGCCGCTTCACCCGGCACATCCGGACAAGGGAGAACGCCAAGATGCGCAAGCTGATGATCGCGGCCACCGCGGGTTCGCTGCTGGCCGGCACGGCCGTGGCCGCCGAGGGCAGCGCCGACGAGATCGCGACGCTGCGCCAGCAGGTGCAGGCGCTGCTGCAGCGGGTCGAGCAGCTCGAGGCGGCCGCCGCCGCGCAGGCGACGCCACCCGCGGCAATGAAGCGCCAGGTCGCCGAGATCCAGCAGGTCAACGATGCGCAGACCGACCAGCTCGCCTCGGCGCTGGCCGCGGTCAGGGACGCCGACTGGGCACGCAAGCTGCGCTGGAAGGGCGACCTGCGCTACCGGCACGAGCAGTTCGACATCGAGGGGACGACCTCGGATCGCGTCCGCCACCGGATCCGCGCCCGCTTCGGCTTCGACGCGAAGATCAGCGACACGCTGACGGCCGGGCTGCAGCTGGCGACCGGCGAGATCAGCGACCCGCGCTCGTCGAATGCGACGCTGGACGACGCGAGCCGCCGCAAGGACGTCGCGCTGGACCTGGCCTTCATCAGCTGGAAGGCTTTCGACGGCGGCGTCGTGACCGTCGGCAAGCAGAAGCAGCCCTGGTTCAAGGCGGGCAACAGCCTGTTCTGGGACGGCGACGTCAATCCCGAGGGCGTCGCGCTGAGCTGGTCCGGCAAGGGCGGCGGCTTCGTCAATGCCTGGGGCTTCTGGCTGGAGGAGTCGTCTTCCCGTGCCGACTCGAACCTGCTCGGCGCGCAGGCCGGCTACGCCTTCGGCGGCGGGCTGAGACTGGCGGCCGGCTACTGGGACTACGGCGCGGTGCAGCGCCAGCCGGTGCTGAACTTCGCCGACGCGCCGGCCGGCAACAGCACGTTCAGCGCCGGCTCGAACTGCCTCGGCGCCGGCACGACGCGCTGCTACCTGCACGACTACAACATCGTCGTCCTGGACGCCGAGTGGGCCGGCAAGGTCGGCTCGCTGCCGCTGGCGCTGTTTGCGGGCTGGCTGAAGAACCTCGACGCCGACTCGCTGGACACCGGCTACAACGCGGGCTTCCTGCTCGGCAAGGCGAGCGCCCCGGGCAGCTGGGAGTTCGGCGCGCTTTACCAGGACGTCGAGAAGGACGCGCAGTTCGGCGCGCTGCTGGACTCGGACTTCGCGGGCGGCCTGACCCAGGGCCGCGGCGTCCAGCTGCAGGGCGCCTGGGCCCCGGTCCGCAACATGACCGTCAAGGCGACGATGTTCCTGAACGAGCGGCTGTACGACACCGCGTCCGAGGTGGACTACAAGCGGCTGCAGCTCGACCTGAACTACAGGTTCTGAGGCGCTGTCTGACTGCGATATCATGGGCCGGCCGGCGCTGGCCGGCGGAGGCAGGGTCATGGAACCGGCGGATATCGGCCACCACATCTCGCGACGCTTCAACGAGGACATGGAGCGCGTCCGCACGCGCGTCCTCGAGATGGGCGGATTCGTCGAGCAGCAGCTCCAGCTGGCCGTCAACGCGCTGGTCGAGGGCGACAGCGAGCTTGGCGAGAAGGTCGCCCGCGACGACTACCAGGTCAACCGGATGGAGGTCGAGATAGACGAGGAGTGCGGGCGCATCATTGCGACGCGCCAGCCGACCGCCTCCGACCTGCGGATGATGGTCGCGATCATCAAGACCATCACCGACCTCGAGCGCATCGGCGACGAGGTCGAGAAGATCGGCTACATCGCCGCGAAGCTCGCGACGATGGACCGGCCCAGCGACCACTACCGCGAGATCCGCCACCTCGCGCGCCTCGTGACCGAGATGGTGCACGGCTCGCTGCACGCCTTCGCCCGCTTCGACGCGAAGGAGGCCTTCGACGTCGCGCGCAGCGACCGGACCGTCGACGAGGAATACGAGGCGATCCAGCGCCAGAACATCACCTTCATGATGGAAGACCCGCGCAGCATCCGCCGCGCGCTCGAGGTCATGTGGGTCGTGCGCGCGCTGGAGCGGATCGGCGACCACGCGAAGAACATCTGCGAGTACACGGTCTACATGGTGCACGGCAAGGACATCCGGCACCTGTCGCTGGACGACGCCGAGCGCCAGATCCGCGAATCGGCGTACGACCGCCAGGGCTGAGGCGCGATGGGACGCCGCTTCGGCAACTGGCTCGGCGCCGCGGCCTGCGCGGTGGCGCTCGGCTTCGCGTTCTTCAGCCAGTACGTGCTCGGGCTGCAGCCCTGCCACCTGTGCGTGTTCCAGCGCGTCGGCGTGCTCGCCATGGGCCTGCCGTTCCTGCTGGCGGCGCTGCAGTCGCCGGGTCCCACGGGCGCGCAGGTCTGGGGCGGCCTGATCGGGCTCGCGGGAATCGCGACGATGGCGACGGCCGGGCGCCACGTCTGGATCCAGATGCAGCCGCCGGGCTCGGTGCCGGCCTGCGGCGCCGATCTCGACTTCATGCTCGAGGTCTTCCCGCTGACCGACGTGATCCTGAAGGTCTTCCAGGCGGGCGGCGAGTGCCAGAAGGTGGACTTCACGCTGCTCGGACTGAACATGCCCGGCTGGGTGTTCCTGTTCGCGCTGGTCGTGACCGCGTACGGTCTCTGGAACAACTGGCGGCGCAGCGGCTGAGCCGCCGGCCGCCGCTCCTCAGTGGCGGGCCAGCAGGCGGCGCAGCATCGCGTGGTAGGTCCGCTGCAACAGGTCGATGTCCTCGACCCGGCAGCACTCGTTGACCTTGTGGATCGTCTGGTTGACGACGCCGACTTCGACGACCTCGGCGCCCATCGGCGCTATGAAGCGGCCGTCCGAGGTGCCGCCACCCGTGGACAGCTCGGGCCGGCGACCGGCAACTTCCGCAAGCGCTTCCGACGCGGCCGCCGACAGCCTGCCGGGCGGCGTGTAGAAGGGCAGGCCGGACACGAACCACTCCAGCGTGTAACGGACGCCATGGCGGTCCAGGATGCCGGTGATCGTCTCCTTCAGCCCGTCCAGCGTCTGCGCCGGCGACCAGCGCAGGTTGAAGCGGACCTTCAGCTCGCCGGGAATCACATTCGGCGCGCCGGTGCCTGCGTTGATGTTGCTGACCTGGAAGGTCGTCGGCTGGAAGTGCTCGCTGCCCTCGTCCCAGTGGCGCGCGACCAGCTCGGCCAGCGCCGGCGCGAAGCCGTGCACCGGGTTCTCGGCCAGCTGCGGGTAGGCGACGTGGCCCTGGATGCCGTGCACGGTCAGACGGCCCGACAGCGAGCCGCGCCGGCCGATGCGGACGGTGTCGCCGAACTGCTTCTGGCTCGACGGCTCGCCGACGATGCAGTAGTCGATCCGCTCCTTGCGCTCCTTCAGCACCTCGACGACCCGCCGCGTGCCGTCGACGGACGGGCCTTCCTCGTCGCTGGTTATCAGGAGCGCGATCGTGCCGGCATGCGCCGGGTGCTCGGCGACGAAGGCCTCGATCGCGGTGACCATCGCGGCCAGACCGCTCTTCATGTCGGCGGCGCCGCGCCCGAACAGCAGGCCGTCGCGGACGACCGGCGCGAACGGGTCCGAATGCCAGTCCTCGAGCGGGCCGGTCGGAACGACGTCGGTATGGCCGGCGAAGCAGACGACCGGGCCGTCGCCGCCGCGCCGTGCCGCCCAGAAGTTGTCGACATTGCCGAAGCGCAGCCGCTCGACGTCGAAGCCGGCGGCCTCGAGCCGCGCGATCATCAGTTCCTGGCAGCCGCCGTCGTCGGGGCTGACCGAGGGGCGCGAGACCAGCTGGCGGGTCAGTTCGAGGGCGGCGCTCATCGGGGTCTCATGCTCTCCGTGCCGCGGCAGGCGCCGCGTCGCGGGCCTTTATACGGGGCGCGCCCCGGCACGGCAAGACTCGCTGTGTAACAATCCCGTAACACTCGCTGGCCGATAATCTGCGATTGCCGCCGCCGGGCGCGACCGCGCGGACCGGTGGCACGGTACGGGGAGCCGGATGCAGACGTCCACGCTGATACTGGTGCTGCTGGTGCTGTCGGCAGTCGCCTACCAGTTCGGCCGCGCCCGCTCGGTGCGCGTTGCGGGCGGCGCCCGCAAGGCCCGCGACCTGCACTCGCTGCCGGCCTACTACGGCCTGCTGACCGCGATCTGGTGCGCGCTGCCGGCGCTGGCTGTCGTGCTCGCCTGGCAGGCCTTCGACGACCGGATCATCACCGGCATGGTGCTGCAGTCGATGCCCGCGGACGTGCAGTCGCTGCCGCCGGGACGGCTGTCGCTGGTGCTCAACGACGTCCGCAACGTGCTGGCCGGCAACGTGCCGGCCGAGTCGGTCGGGCCGGAGGTCGCCGAGGCGGCCGCGCGCTGGAAACAGCTGGACTCGATCAGCCGCGCCGGCGCCGCGGTGCTGGCGCTGGCGGTCGCGCTGGCCGGCGACTGGCTGACGCTGCTGCGCATCCGCCCGAAGCTGCGGGCCCGCAACCAGGTCGAGAAGGTCGTCGAGCGGGTACTGCTGGCCTGCTCGCTGGTCGCGATCCTGACCACGGTCGGCATCGTGCTGTCGGTGCTGTACGAGGCGATCCTGTTCTTCCGGATGGTGCCGGCGACCGAGTTCCTGTTCGGGCTGCAATGGAGCCCGCAGCTGGCGATCCGGGCCGACCAGGTCGGCTCCTCCGGCGCGTTCGGCGCGGTGCCGCTGTTCGCGGGCACGATGCTGATCTCCGCGATCGCGATGCTGGTCGCGGTGCCCGTCGGGCTGTTCTCGGCGATCTACCTGGCCGAGTACGCGAGCCGGCACTTCCGCGCCATCACGAAGCCGATGCTCGAGGTGCTGGCCGGCATCCCGACCGTCGTCTACGGCTTCTTCGCGGCGCTGACCGTCGCGCCGCTCCTGCGCGACGCCGGCGAGCGGATCGGGCTCGACGTCGCGTCGGAGAGCGCGCTGGCGGCCGGGCTTGTCATGGGCATCATGATCATCCCGTTCGTGTCGTCGCTGGCCGACGACATGATCACCGCCGTGCCGCAGTCGTTGCGCGACGGCTCCTACGGCCTCGGCGCGACCCAGTCCGAGACGATCCGGCGCGTGGTGCTGCCGGCGGCGCTGCCGGGCATCGTCGGGGGCGTGCTGCTGGCCGGGTCGCGCGCGATCGGCGAGACGATGATCGTCGTGATGGCGGCCGGGCTGTCCGCCAACCTGACCGCGAACCCGCTCGAGGCGGTCACGACCGTGA
>JBFGAO010000031.1:0-8449 GCA_041568095.1 Steroidobacteraceae bacterium
CACCGCCTCGAACATCTCCGTCGTCACGCCGGCGCCGCCCTCCAGGTACCAGGCGCGCAGTCGCTCCATCACGTAGTCGTAGACCTCGTCGGCGACGGTGGCGGGCGCGGCTTTGGGCGGCTCGCCGCCCAGGCGCGCGAGGTCGTCGGCTACGGCGTCGGCCGCGGCGCCGATCAGCAGCTTCAGGTCCAGCTCGACGCCGCCCTCGAGCTGGATCCGCAGGATGCCGAGCGCAGCGCGGCGCAGGCCGAAGGGGTCCTTGGCGCCGGTCGGCTTTTGCCCGATCGTGAAGATTCCGGCGATCGTGTCGAGTCGGTCCGCGATCGCGAGCGCGGTGCCGGCCGGCGTCCGCGGGAGCGCGTCGCCCGCGTAGCGCGGCAGGTAATGTTCGGCGATGGCCTCGGCGACCTCGCGCCGCTCGCCATCGTGCAGCGCGTAATAGCGGCCCATGATCCCCTGCAGCTCCGGGAACTCGCCGACCATCGCGCTCAGCAGGTCGCACTTGCACAGCTCGGCGGCGCGCTGGACGGTCGTCGTGTCGGCGCCCGTCAGGCCGGCGATCCGCGAGGCGAGCGCGGTGACCCGCAACGCCTTGTCCTGCAGTGAGCCGAGGCGCGCCTGGAAGGTCACCGACGACAGCGCCTCGGCCCGGCCAGCCAGCGGCGTCTTGCGGTCCGTCGCGTAGAAGAAGGCCGCATCGGACAGCCGCGGGCGCACGACGCGTTCGTTGCCGGCCCGGACCTGGTCGGGGTCGCTGCTTTCTATGTTCGCGACGGCGACGAACAGCGGCAGCAGCGCACCGGCGCCGTCGCGGACCGGGAAATAGCGCTGGTGATCCTGCAGCGTCGCGATCAGCACCTCGGGCGGCAGCTCGAGGAAGGCCGGGTCGAAATGGCCCGTGATCGCGACCGGCCATTCGACCAGCGCCGTGACTTCGTCCAGGAGTTCCGGCGTGCTGACCGGCTCGCCGCCCGCGGCCCGGGCGGCTGTTGCGACGGCTTCGGCGATCCGCTCGCGCCGGGCCGCGAAGTCGGCGAGCACATGGCCGCGCTTCTCCAGCGTGCCGGCGTAGGTACCGGGCGAGCGCAGCGACAGCGGCTTCGGCGCATGGAAGCGATGCCCGTGCGTGATGCGGCCTGCGCGCTGGCCGAGGATCTCGGCGTCAACGACGTCGCCGCCGTGCAGCATCACGAGCCAGTGCACCGGGCGCACGAACTGCGCGTCGCCGTCGCCCCAGCGCATGCGCCGCGCGACCGGCAGCGCGTCGAGGGCCCCCTGGACCAGCCCGGGCAGCAAGTCGGCAGCGGGCCGGCCGGCGCGGACGCCCTTGTGGAACAGGAATTCGCCCTTGTCTTCCTTGATGCGGCGCAGGTCCTCGACGGCGACGTCGCAGGACGCCGCGAACGCGGTCGCGGCCCGGGTCGGCGAGCCGTCGGCTGCAAAAGCGGCGCTGACCGGCGGGCCGCGGCGCTCGACCTTCTGCTCGGGCTGGGCCTCGGCGAGCCGGCGCACCAGCACGGCCAGGCGCCGCGGCGTCGCGTAGCGCAGCACCTCGCCGTGCGCGAGCCCGGCCGCGTCCAGCCGCGACGCGAGGCCGTCCGCAAATGCCGCGGACAGTGCGGCGAGGCGCTTGGGCGGCAGTTCCTCGGTGCCGACCGCGACCAGGAAATCGCGCCGGCTCATGCGCGCTCCCGGGCCGGCTGCGCACCGGGCTGCAGCATCGGGAAGCCGAGCGCCTCGCGGCTCGCGTAATAGGCCTCGGCGACCGCACGGGCCAGCGCGCGCACGCGCAGGATGTAGCGCTGCCTTTCGGTGACCGAGATTGCCTTGCGCGCATCGAGCAGGTTGAAGGCGTGCGAGGCGGCCAGCACCTGCTCGTAGGCGGGCAGCGGCAGCTTCGCGTCCAGCAACTGGCGGCAGGCCTGCTCGTGCTGGTCGAAGGCGGCGAACAACACGGCGGTATCGGCCTGCTCGAAGTTGTAGGCGGACTGTTCGACCTCGTTCTGGTGGAACACGTCGCCGTAGGTCACGCGGCCCAGCGGGCCGTCGGTCCAGACCAGGTCGAAGACGCTCTCGACGCCCTGCAGGTACATCGCGAGTCGCTCGAGCCCGTAGGTGATCTCGCCGGTGACGGGCCGGCAGTCGAGGCCGCCGGCCTGCTGGAAGTAGGTGAACTGCGTGATCTCCATGCCGTTCAGCCAGACCTCCCAGCCGAGGCCCCAGGCACCCAGCGTCGGCGATTCCCAGTTGTCCTCGACGAGGCGGATGTCGTGCACCAGCGCGTCAATGCCCAGTGCGGCGAGCGAGCCGAGGTAACGGTCGATGATGTCGGCCGGCGAGGGCTTCAGCACGACCTGGAACTGGTAGTAGTGCTGCAGCCGGAACGGGTTGTCGCCGTAGCGTCCGTCCGTCGGCCGCCGGCTCGGCTGCACGTAGGCCGCGCTCCAGGGCTCGGGGCCGAGCGCGCGCAGGAAGGTCGCAGTGTGGAAGGTGCCCGCGCCCATCGGCATGTCATAGGGCTGCAGCAGCACGCAGCCCTGCTCCGCCCAGTACTGCTGCAGCGCGAGGATCAGTTGCTGGAAATTTCGCGGTTTCTCGGGGCGGCGTTTCTTCTGGGCCATGCGCGGGCGTCACGATAAAAGGCCGCAAGTATAGCGGCGCCCCCGGTCGCGGCCGGCGCCGCTTTCCGGCAGCCACGGGGCGCGACCCGCCGGCACTCGCAATCGGCACCGGAGTGGGGCAGACTGCGATCCGGCTGCACCATCGCGGTGCGTCGGCGCAGGCCGCAGCGCTGGCTGTAAGCGATAGAAGATTGATTTAACTAGAGTATTCTGTATACACAGCCATGGCACGCGACTTGCACCTTTCTGGGGATCAAGGCTGTAGCCAGCAACCGGAGTGATCATGAAGCCCGCCGACGTCATCAAGCTGATCAAGGACAAGGAAGCCCGCTACTGCGACCTGCGGTTCACCGACACGCGCGGCAAGGAACAGCACGTCACGATCCCGACCCGCCTCGTGGACGAGGATTTCTTCGTCGACGGCAAGATGTTCGACGGCTCGTCGATCGCCGGATGGAAGGGCATCCAGGAGTCCGACATGATCCTGATGCCCGATCCCTCGACCGCGATGATCGACCCGTTCTACGAAGAGACGACGCTGCTGCTGCGCTGCGACGTCGTCGAGCCGACGACGATGCAGGGCTATGGCCGCGATCCGCGCTCGCTGGCGAAGCGCGCGGAGGCCTACCTGCAGTCCACCGGCATCGCCGACACGGCCTATTTCGGGCCGGAGAACGAATTCTTCATCTTCGACAGCGTCCGCTGGAACAACGAGATCAACGGCTGCGGCTACTCGATCGACTCGATCCAGGGCGCGTGGAATTCCGGCGCCGAGTACGAGGGCGGCAACCTCGGACACCGGCCGTCGGTCAAGGGTGGCTACTTCCCGGTCCCGCCGGTCGACCGCTACCAGGACCTGCGCACCGCGATGTGCCAGGCCTGCGAGGAACTGGGCCTGCGGGTCGAGGTGCACCATCACGAGGTGGCCACCGGCGGCCAGGGCGAAATCAACGTCGCGCACAACACGCTGACCCGCAAGGGCGACGAGGTGCAGCTTCTGAAGTACGCGCTGATGAACGTCGCGCACGGCTACGGCAAGACGCTGACCTTCATGCCGAAGCCGCTGGTCGGCGACAACGGCAGCGGCATGCATGTGCACATGTCGCTCGCGAAGGACGGCAAGAACCTGTTCGCGGGCGACAAGTATTCCGGGCTGTCGGACATCGCGCTGTACTACATCGGCGGCGTCGTCCGGCATGCGCGCGCGATCAACGCTTTCACGAACCCGGGCACGAACAGCTACAAGCGCCTGGTGCCGGGCTTCGAGGCGCCGGTCAAGCTGGCCTACTCGGCCCGCAACCGCTCGGCGTCGATCCGGATCCCCTGGGTGTCGAATCCGAAGGGGCGCCGCATCGAGGTGCGCTTCCCGGACTCGCTGGCGAACCCGTATTTCGCGTTCGCGGCGTTGCTGATGGCCGGGCTCGACGGCATCGAGAACAAGATTCACCCGGGCGACGCGCTGGACAAGGACCTGTATGACCTGCCGCCCGAGGAGGCAAAGGGCATCCCCGAGGTCTGCCACTCCCTCGACCAGGCGCTCGAGGCGCTGGATGCGGACCGCGAGTTCCTGAAGAAGGGCGGCGTATTCACCGACGACGCGATCGACGCCTACATCCGGCTCAAGATGGGCGAGGTCACGCGCTTCCGGATGTCGACTCACCCGGTCGAGTTCGACATGTACTACAGCCTCTGAGGCGCTGCCGGCCATGCGGGCGGGGGCGTCGGTCGCGACGGGCTGCCACCCCCGCTTTGTCAGCGCGGGCGCGGCCCCGCTATGCTGCCCGCATGCGCACAGTCGTCCTGCTGGCCGGTTTGCTGTTCTCCCTGGTGGCCCAGCCCCAGGAGATCTACAAGTGGGTGGACAGGAACGGCGTCGTCCATTACTCGGATCAGCCCGGCTCCCCGGACGCCGAGCGCATACAGCAAGGCAACCTCAGCACCTACGAGCCGCCGACCGACTATTACCAGACGCAGCCGGAATCCCCGCCGCCGGGCCAGCCGCTGCGCCCGGCCTACGGGTCGCTGAACCTGACGAGCCCGCAGCCGGACGAGGTCTTCTTCGGTGCCGAGGCCGCGGTGACCGCTTCCGCGCGGCTGGTCGGCGAATTGCAGCCGGGCCACACCTTCGTCTTCTACCTGGACGGCCAGCGGGTCGCGTCGGGTACGAGCCCGGGCGCGCAGTTGGGCGGGCTGGTGCGCGGCACGCATTTCCTGCGCGTCGCGGTCAACGATGCCGACGGCAACGAGTTGCTGGCGAGCCCGCAGGTCTCCTTCCACGTCCGGATGCCGTCCATCCAGAACCCGCAGAATCCGCTGGTCCGGCCGCCGCCGAACCGTCCGCCCGGCACCCAGCCGCAGCGTCCGCAGAACCCGCCCGTCACCCGCAGCAACTGAGCGCACCGCCCGGCGCCCGCGATGGGGGCCGCGATGGCGGCTGAGCCACTCGCGTCGCCGCCGGATCCCGCGCGGCTGCTGGACTCCCTGACGACCGGGGTGATCGTCGTGGACGCAGCGGGCCGCACGCTGTGGATGAACGCGGCGGCCGGCGACCTGCTGGCGGCGGGCACCGCTGCGGCACGGGGGCGGCGGCTCGCCGAGCTGATGGAGGACGGCGAGCGCTGCGAGGCGCTCGCGTCGCGCGCGGCGGCCAGCGGCGAGCCCATCACGGCGCGCGAATGGGAACTGGCGCCGCTGTCGCGCGCCGACACGCGCCATGTCGTCGACATCAGCTTCACGCCGCTGGCGCCGGCCGGGGTGCTGGTCGAACTGTCGGACACCACGCGGCAGGTGCGGATGACGCGCGACGCCGCGCTGCTCGCCCAGCAGGGCGGCAGCCGCGTGATGGCGCGACAGCTGGCGCACGAGATCAAGAACCCGCTGGGCGGGCTGCGCGGTGCGGCGCAGCTGCTCGAGCGCGAACTGCCGCGCGCGGAACTGCGCGAGTACACGCGGGTGATCATCGGCGAGGCGGACCGGCTGCGCGCGCTGGTCGACGGGCTGCTCGGGCCGGCGCGGCCGATGCGCCGGCAGCCCGTCAACCTTCACGAGCTGGTGGACCACGTGTTCCGGCTGGCGCGCGCCGAGGCGCCGGAGGCGGTCGCGATCGAGCGTGACTACGACCCGAGCCTGCCACCGCTGTCGCTGGACCGCGACCTGGCGGTGCAGGCGATGCTGAACCTGGCGCGCAACGCGGTGCAGGCGCTGGAGCAGCGCGGCCGGCTGGTGCTGCGGACGCGCGCGCTGTCGCACGCGACGATCGGCGCCGACCGGCACCGGCTGGTCGCGTCGGTGCAGTTCGAGGACGACGGGCCGGGCGTGCCGGCGGAGCTCGGCGAGACGATCTTCTATCCGCTCGTGACCGCACGCGCCGGCGGCTCCGGCCTCGGCCTCGCGGTCGCGCAGGACATCGCGACGCGGCACGGCGGGATCATCGAATTCGACAGCAGGCCGGGGCGCACGGTGTTCTCCCTGCTGCTGCCGCTGGAGGAGACGGATGAGCAGGCCGCTTGAGGTCTGGCTGGTGGACGACGATGCGTCGATCCGCTGGGTGCTGGAGCGCGCGCTCCGGCAGGGTGGGCTGCAGCCGCGCTCCTTCGAGCGCGGCGACCGTGCGCTCGAGGCGCTGGCCCGGCAGCGCCCGGACGTGCTGATCACCGACGTCAAGATGCCCGGTGCGGACGGCATGCAGCTGCTCGAGGCGGTGCAGCAGGACCATCCCGGCCTGCCGGTGATCGTGATGACCGCGCATTCCGACCTCGACAGCGCGGTCGCCGCCTACCGGGGGGGCGCGTTCGAGTACCTGCCCAAGCCCTTCGACATCGACGAAGCCGTCGCGCTGGTCCGGCGCGCGGCCACGCAGACCGGCGCGTCGCCGCAACCGGCGCCGGCCGCCGCGATCCCCGGCATCCTGGGCCAGGCGCCGGCGATGCAGGAGGTGTTCCGCGCGATCGGCCGCCTGTCGCGCTCGAGCCTGTCGGAGCTGATCACCGGCGAGTCGGGGACGGGCAAGGAACTGGTCGCGCGGGCGCTGCACCGGCACAGCCCCCGGGCGTCGGGCCCCTTCGTCGCGCTGAACACGGCGGCGATCCCGGCGGAACTGCTCGAGTCCGAACTGTTCGGCCACGAGAAGGGCGCGTTCACTGGCGCAGAGGCGCAGCGCCGCGGGCGCTTCGAGCAGGCGGACGGCGGCACGCTGTTCCTCGACGAGATCGGCGACATGTCGCCGGCGCTGCAGACGCGGCTGCTGCGCGTGCTGGCCGAGGGCGAGTTCTACCGCGTTGGCGGCGGGGTTCCGGTCCGCGTCGACGTCCGCGTGATCGCGGCGACGCACCAGGACCTGGACGCGCGTGTCCGCGCCGACCTGTTTCGCGAGGACCTGCTGCACCGGCTCAACGTGATCCGGATCCGCGTGCCGGCGCTGCGCGAGCGGCGCGAGGACATCCCGGACCTGCTCGCGCACTACCTCGGGGCCGCCGCCAGCGAACTGGGCGTGGACCCGAAGCAGCTTGCCCCGGAAGCCGAGCAGCGGCTCGTTGCCCTCGACTGGCCGGGCAACGTCCGGCAACTGGTCAATGCGACCCGGCGACTCACGGTCACGGCGCCCGGCAGCGAGATCCGCGCCGAGGACCTGCCGCCCGACCTCGGTGGCGCGGGCGCCGCCGATGCCGGGCAGGACGCCTGGAGCCGGGAACTGTCTGCCTGGGCGGCGCGGCACATGGCAGCCGGTGGCGGCCCGCTGCTGCAGGCCGCGGTACCGGAACTCGAGCGCGCGTTGCTGCGCGCCGCGCTCGCGCAGGCGGGCGGCCGCCGGCTGGAGGCTGCGAGGCTGCTCGGCTGGGGCCGCAACACGCTGACCCGGAAGATCCGGGAGCTGGAGCCGGAAGACGACTGAGGGCGCTCAGCCCGCGTTGCGCTGGCGGCGGCTGCCGCTGCTGCCGAGCGCAAGGCCGCGCGCGAGCAGCGCCGAGACATCCTCGGCGGGGACGGGCTTGGAGTACAGGAACCCCTGCGCCTCGGCACAGCCTGCCTGGCGCAGGAAATTCTGCTGCTCGACGGTCTCGACGCCCTCGCCGACCGTGCGCATCTTCAGCGACTGCGCCATCGTCAGCACCGCCTGCGCGATGCCGCGCGAGCCGGCGTCGCGCTCGAGGCCCGACACGAAGGAGCGGTCGATCTTCAGGCAGTCCACCGGCAGCTGGCTCAGGTAGCCGAGCGACGAGTAGCCCGTGCCGAAGTCGTCGAGCGCGATGCGCACGCCCAGCGCGCGCAGCCCGGAGAGCGCCGCCAGCGTGTCCTGGCCGGCATGGATGATCATCGATTCCGTCAGTTCCAGCTCCAGCGAGTCCGGCGGCAATGCCGACTCGGCCAGCGCACCGCGCACCGCCGTGACGAAACCGGCGGCGTCGCGCAGCTGCGACGAGGACACGTTGACCGAGACTTCGACGCGGCGGCGGAACTCCTTGCGCCAGGCTGCGGCCTGCGCGCAGGCGGAGCGCAGCACCCAGCTGCCCAGCTCGATGATCAGGCCGGATTCCTCGGCGATCGGGATGAACTCGGCCGGCGAGACGTGGCCTCGCTCCGGATGCTTCCACCGCAGCAGGGCCTCGGCGCCCGTGAGGCGGCCCGAGCGCAGCTCGATGATCGGCTGGTATGCGATGGTGAACTCCTTGAGCTCGACGGCCCGATCGAGATCGGATCGCAGCGCGATGCGGTCGGCGGCAGCGGTCTTCATGGCGGGATCGAAGACCTGGTAGCTGCCGACCCGGGATCCCTTGGCCTGGTACATGGCGATGTCGGCGTGCTCGATCAGCTCGGGGGCCGTCAGATCG
>JBFGAO010000032.1:0-8395 GCA_041568095.1 Steroidobacteraceae bacterium
CGAGGAGGCCTCCTCGCGCAGCCGGCGCCGGTCGATATGCTCGCCGGTGACCATGCACTCGGTGCACCAGCGGTGCTCGAGGTCCCCGGCGCTGCCGGCGGCGGGGCCGGCCTCATCGTCGCGGCGCGAGGTGTCGATGGCCGGCACGACGCCGGTCTGCAGGTAGGCCGCCATGCCCTCCAGCAGCTCGACCAGGCCCAGCCCGCCGGCGTCGACGACATTCGCGCGGCGCAGGCTCTCGAGCTGCTCGCGGGTCGCCTCGAGGGAGCGGCGCGCGACCGGCAGCGCGCGCTCGAACAGCGCCGTGAAGCTGGCGGCGCCGGCCTCGGCCGCGGCAGCTGCCGCCGCGGCGAAGTCGGTCAGCACGCTGAGGATCGTGCCCTCGCGCGGCTCGGCCATGGACTCGCGGGCGTAGGCGGCGCCGTCGCCCAGCGCCGCCGCGAAGGACGGGACGGTCAGCGAAGGCTCCGGGCCGGTCCGGTCCGCGACGCCGAGCAGGAACTGGGCGAGGATCGCGCCGGAATTGCCGCGCGCGCCGTCCAGCGCCGCGTCGGCGGCGCGGGTCATCAGCGCTCCGGCATGCTCCGCGGGCCCGTCCTGCAGGCTCGCGTGCACCGCGAGCAGCGTCAGCGCGAGGTTGGTGCCGGTGTCGCCGTCCGGCACCGGGAACACGTTGATGCGGTTGAGCAGTTCCTCGCGCGACAGCACGCGCGCGATGCCCGCGCTGAGCGCGGCGGACAGGCGGCTGCCGTCGAGGACCTCCTCCAGTGTGGCGGGCGCCTGCATCGCCGCGGCTATTGCCTGGGCAACAGGAAGCGGCGGCCGCGGTGGTACAGCACGGCGCCGTCACGGGTGATTTCCTCGATGGTCGGTCCTTCGGCCAGCGCTGCACCCTGCTGGTAGCGGCGCCCGTTGATGAACACGGCGCGGCGCGCCGGGTCGTCGGCCCAGATGTGCAGGTCCATCGACAGCGCCGGCAGTCCCGCCGTCGCCTGCGGCGGCAGCTGGTGGATGCTGGGCGGCGCGCCCGCGGCCGGCACCGCCGGCGGCGGGGTCGCCGGCGCGGCTGGCAGCAGCGTCGGGTCGGGCGGCGGCGGTGGCGCGTTCACGTAAGACACTGCGGCCTCCTCTGCGAGCGGGCGGACCTCCGCTGGCGCTGCGGCCACCGCTGGCGCGGGAGCAGGCGCCGCCGGGACCTCCGCCACGGCGACCGGCGGGGGCGCCGGTGCAGCTGCGGTGACGGCGGCGGGCGCTGCTGCGGGCGGCGCGGCCGGCACGGCAGTGGCGGTACCGTCGCGCCAAAGGAAGAAGGCGATCACCGCCGCGTTCACCAGCAGCAGTGCGCCGATCGCGAGCAGCGCGAGCGGCAGGCGCCGGTCCTCGCGCGCCACCGGCAGCTCGGCGATCGACGGGCCGCTCTGGCGCTGGCGCTCGTGCTCGGACTTGCGCAGCGCGTCCAGGATGAAGCTCATGCGCCGGCCTCCCGGGCAGCGGCATCCAGTGTCGGCGTGCCGGGCGAGCCGAGTGCCGCGTCGAGCACCAGCTGCGTCTGCACGCCGGCGATGCCGTCGACGACCAGCCGCCGGCTGCGCTGGAAGTCCTCGACCAGGCGCTCGAGGTTCGTGTCGAACAGGTCCTCTGGAGCCGCGGACGGCGGCAGGCCGCCCAGCTGCTCCAGGCCGCGGCGCAGCCAGCGCACGTCGTCGCCGCGCATGCCGCTCCTGAGGGCGCGCAACTCGCCCGACTGCGGGCGCCACAGCACCAGGAATTCGCCAAACCAGTAGTCCGTCAGCTGCGCGATCGGCACCGTCGCGTCCTGCGTCCCGAGCAGCAGCCGCGCGCGGTCGCCATCGAGGCCGGCCAGCACGACCTGGCGCTCGGTCCCGCCGGCGTCGATCAGTGACAGGATCGCCGGGCGATTGATCAGCTTCAGCTGCGCCAGCGAGCCGCGTTGCGCGACGCAGGACAGCCCGTGGCCGGCGGCCTGGTCGCAGGGCCGGGCCATGCCCGGCGCGTAGTCGGCGCCCCACAGCCCGAACAGCGCGCCGAAGGCGGCGTCGGTAGTGGTGCCGGCGTTGTCGAGCGCGAGCAGCGCCGCGAGGTCGGGCGGCGGTGCCGGGGCGGCGGGCGGCCCGGCCGGCGCGGCGGCCAGCGCCTGCGTCGGAGCGGCGACAGGCGTCGCGGGACCGTCACCGGGCACGGCGCGCCAGATCGCAAAGGCCAGCATCGCGATGCCGCCGGTGGCGCCCGCGAACGCGGCCCAGCGCGCCCAGGGCGGCAGCACCGGCCGGCCATAGACTTCGGCGGCAGCGCGCCGCACCAGCTCGCCGGTGACGCGGTGCTCCTCGCGGGTGAAGGCGCCGAGCAGCGCACGGTCGGCGATCACGTTGACGATCCGCGGAACGCCGCCGGCGAGGCGGTGCAGCTCGCCGAGCGCACCGCGCGAGAACAGCTCGCCGCTCGCGCCGGCGACGCGCAGCCGGTGGCGCACGTAGGCGGCGGTCTCGCCGCGCCGCAGCGACTCCAGGTGGTAGCGGCCGGTCACGCGCTGCGCGAGCTGCCGCAAGTCCGGCCGCGCCAGCACGCTGCGCAGCTCCGGCTGGCCGATCAGGATGATCTGCAGCAGCTTCTGCGTCGCGGTCTCGAGGTTGGTCAGCAGCCGCACCTGCTCCAGGACGTCAGCCGACAGGTTCTGCGCCTCGTCGACCATCAGCACGACGCGCCGGCCGCGCCCGTGCGCGTCGAGCAGGAAGTGCGTGAGCAGGTCGACCAGCGCCTTGACGCTGCCGGCGGCGGCCTCCGGCACCTGCACGTGCAGCTCGTCGCAGATCGCGAGCAGGAACTCGGCCGGCGTCACGCGCGGGTTCAGGATCAGCGCGACGTCGCAGTGCGCCGGCAGCTGCTGCAGCAGCGTGCGCAGCACCGTGGTCTTGCCGGTCCCGACCTCGCCGGTCAGCTGGATGAAACCGCCGGCCTCGGTGATGCCGTAGGTCAGGTGCGCGAGCGCCTCCGCATGCCGCTCGCTGAGGTACAGGTAGCGGGGGTCGGGGGTGATCGCGAACGGCTTGTCGCTGAGGCCAAAAAAGCTTGTATACATGGGGACTTAGGTTGCCCGGCCGGTGCTGCCGCGGCCGCACATGATGCCTGCTCGGCCAGGCGCCTGCCAAGCCGCGGCGGCGCGGCTACTTGTCGCTGCCGCGGCGCAGCGCTGCCTCGCCGTACTTGCCGCGGATCCGGTCGACGGCCTCGTCGAGCCGTCCGGCGCCGCGCGCCTCGCGGGCCGCGAACAGGTCCAGCTGCTGGGCCGGCGACAGGTCGCCGACGCCGACGCCGAGCAGCCGCACCGCGACCCGCGGCTGCTCGTCGAACCAGCGCCGCAGCAGTTCCGCCGCGACGCCGGCGATCAGCTTCGTCTCCTGGGTCGGCGGGCTGAAGCTCTTCTGGCGCGTGTAGGTCTGGAAGTCGCGGCGCCGGATCTTGACCACCACCTGCCCGGCCTTCAGCCGCCTGGCGCGCAGCCGCGCGGCGGTGCGGTCGGCCAGCTGCAGCAGCCGGCGGTACAGCTCCTCGTGGTCGCGGATGTCCTGGTCGAAGGTCTCCTCGGAGCTGATCTGCTTCTCGGCGCTGTCGGCAACGACCGGCCGGTCGTCGATGCCGGCGGCGCGCTCGCGGATCCGGCGCGTCTCGCGGCGAAACAGCGGCCACAGCACCGAATCGGGTGCCCGCCGCAGCTGCCCGAGCGTGAACAGCCCCTGCGACTCGAGCCGGGCGGCGGTCTTGCTGCCGATGCCGTACAGCCGGCCTACCGGCAGCGGGTCCAGGATTGCCTCGACGTCCTCGGGGCGGATCACGGTCAGCCCGTCGGGCTTGTCCATCTCGGAGGCGAGCTTGGCGAGCAGCTTGTTGTGCGAGACGCCGACCGAGGCCGTCAGGCCTGTCTCGGCCCGGATTCGCTGCTTGATCTGGCGCGCGATCGCCTGGGCGCCGCCGAACAGCCCGAGGCTGCCGGTCACGTCGAGGAAGGCCTCGTCCAGCGACAGCCCCTGCACGAGGTCAGTGTAGGCCTCGAAGATCGCGAACACCTGCTGCGAGACCTCGCGGTAGCGCTTCATCCGCGGCCGCACGACGACAGCCTGCGGGCAGCGCGCCAGCGCCTCGCGCATCGGCATCGCCGAGTGCACGCCGAAACGGCGCACCTCGTAGCTCGCCGCGGCGACGACGCCGCGTGCGCCGCTGCCGCCGACGACGACCGGCTGTCCCGCCAGTTCCGGGTTGTCGCGTTGCTCGACGGACGCAAAGAACGCGTCCATGTCCACGTGCAGGATCGCGCGGTGCTCGCCGATCATCGCGGCAGCGCCGACGACAGCAGGATGCGGCGCTCGAATTGCACGCGGTCGCCGAAGCGCCGGACTGCGTCGGCCCGCAGCCGGGGCGCGTCGCGCTCGAAGTAGCGTTGCAGCGCGGCCTCGCTCTCGAGCCGGTAGCGGCTGCGGCGGCCGGGCGCCTCGCCGGGCCCGGTCAGCAGCCGCTCGATCCGCGCGCCCAGGAAGCCGGGGCAGGCCAGCACCTCGCGGATGTGGCCCGGCAGCCAGTCGTCGAAGTCAGCGACAACCCCGGGGTCGAGGCGGCACTCGACCTCATAGATGACCTCGCCGGAGACGGTGTCGTTTGCGACGGGCCCAGCCCTCCAGGCGGCGATCTTACGCGCTCCCCGACCGGGCCAGCCGCGCCAGTCGCCTGATTCGCAGATGCTAATTGACTAATCGCATTTTGTATACAGAATATCAGGCCAGTCAGGGACGGAGCCGGCCCATGCCCATCGACCGACGGAACCTGCGCGACCAGGTGCGCGAGCAGCTGACCGAATGGCTGGCGGACGGGCGCCTGCGCGCCGGCCAGCACCTCGACGAGGGCGCGCTGGCGCGGGCGCTCGGGGTCAGCCGCACGCCGGTGCGCGAGGCGCTCGCGGGGCTGGCCCGCGAGGGCCTGATCGAGGCCGTCCCCCGCCACGGCTTCCAGGTGCCGGCGCTGGCGGCCGAGACCGTCCAGGAACTGTTCCCGCTGATCGGCGCGCTCGAAGGGCTCGCGATCCGGCTTGCAGGCCGCTCGCTGCCGGAGCTGGCCGCCCCGCTGGCCGAGATCCAGGCACGCCTCGCCGTCGCGCAGCTGACGCCGCGCCAGCGCTGGGACCTGGACCGGCGCTGGCACGAGACGCTGAGCAGCCGGCACAACAACCGCGAACTGGCCGCAAGCCTGGAACGGCTGCGCGGCCGCATCCGGCACTACGAGGGACTGTGGGGCCGGCCCGCCGCGGAACAGGAGTCGCTGCGGGCCGAGCACGACGCGATCATCGTGCTGGTCACGGAGGGACAGGCCGAGCGCGCCGCCGAGGCCGTGCTCGCGCACTGGGTCCGGGCCGTGCGGCCCGCGACGCAGTGGCTGGCCGGCCTCGAGCGCTGAAGGGCGGGCTCAGGCGACCTGGAAGCTGCCGCGCTCGCTGGCGCCGGCGCCGCTGGCGGCGAGTTCCGCCGGGTCGAAATCGTCGACGTTGATGATCGCCATGACCTTGCGGTCGTAGTCGCGCAGCTGCACGGCCTCGGCCTCGCTGATGATGCCGGCCTCGCGGGCCTCGCGGATCTGGCCGGGCAGGTCCAGCGCCCTGACGCGGCCGGTCTTGACGCCCTCGACGCGGATCCGCTTCTCGATCGGCTCCGCGGCGATCGCGAGCTCCAGCGCCTCCTGGACCAGGCCCAGGTGGTTGGTCGGCTCCAGCGTCCGGTAGGCGTACTGGCACAGCCGCTCGCGCGCCTCGCCGGGGTTCATCATCAGCTCGGCGATCCGGTGCTTGAGCCGATCGCCCGGCGCGAAGTAGGTCAGCCCGCGCGGGAAGATGAACAGGCGCATCAGGCCCGCGAGCCAGCGCACCGGGAAGTTGCGCAGGAAGCTGTGCAGCTGCTCCTGCGCCTCGTACAGCAGCGCGCGGCAGGCGTACTCGACGATCGGCAGGTCGGCCTCGGGGCGGCCCTGGTTCTCGTAGTGCTTCAGCACCATCGACGCAAGGTACATGTTCGACAGCACGTCGCCGAGCCGCGCCGACAGGCTCTCCTTCTTCTTCAGGTAGCCGCCCAGCGCCAGCATCGCGACGTCGGAAGCGAACGCGAACGACGCGCTGAAGCGGTTGATGTGCTCGAAGTAGCGCTTCGTCGGCCCGTCGACCGGCGCATTGACGATGCGCGCCAGCGTCAGCGCCGTGAAGAACGAGCGCACCGCGTTCGAGATCGTGAAGCCGATGTGGCCGAACAGCGCGGCGTCGAAGTCCCTGACCGCCTGCACGTGGTCCGGGTTGCGCGCCGCCTCCATCTCCTTCAGCACCCAGGGATGGCAGCGCACGGCGCCCTGCCCGAAGATGATCAGGTTGCGCGTCAGGATGTTCGCGCCCTCGACCGTGATGCCGACCGGGATCAGCTGGTAGCCGCGGCCAAGGTAGTTCTTCGGGCCGAGCATGATGCCCTTGCCGCCCTGCACGTCCATCGCATCGTTGCCGACCATGCGGCCCATCTCGGTCGCGTGGTACTTCAGGATGCCGGACGGCACCGACGGCTTCTCGCCGCCGTCGATCGCGCCGGTCGTGACCGAGCGCGCGGCGTCCATGATGTAGGTGCGAGCGGCCATCCGCGCGAGCACGGCCTGCACGCCCTCGAAGCGCCCGATCGGCAGGTTGAACTGGCGGCGGATGCGCGCGTAGGCGCCGGTCGAGTAGACGGCGCCCTTGGCGCCGCCGGTCGACGAGGACGGCAGCGAGATGCAGCGCCCGACCGACAGCTGCTCGACCAGCATCCGCCAGCCCTGGCCGGCCATCTGTGGCCCGCCGATGATCGCGTCGACCGGCACGAACACGTCCTTGCCGTCGATCGGGCCGTTCTGGAATGGCACGTTGAGCGGGAAGTGGCGCCGGCCGATCGTGACGCCCGGCGCGTTGCTGGGCAGCAGCGCGACGGTGATGCCGTAGTCGGTCTTGTCGCCGCCCAGCAGCCGGTCCGGGTCGAACATCCGGAAAGCGAGTCCGACGACGGTCGAGATCGGCGCCAGCGTGATGTAGCGTTTCGAGAAGTTCAGCCGGATGCCGAGCACTTCCCTGCCCTGGTAAATGCCGCGGCAGACCACGCCGGAATCGGTGAGCGAGGTGGCGTCCGAACCCGCCCGCGGGCTGGTCAGGCCGAAGCAGGGAATCTCGTCGCCGCGTGCGAGGCGCGGCAGGTAATGATCCTTCTGCTCGTCCGTCCCGTACTTGTGCAGCAGCTCGGCAGGACCCAGCGAGTTCGGCACGGCGATGGTGGAGGCGGCGGTGATGGAGCGCGATGCCACCTTCACGAGCACGGACGAATGTGCGAGCGCCGAAAACTCCAGGCCGCCGTACTTCTTCGGGATGATCATCGCCCAGAAGCCCTTCCTGCGGATGAAGTCCCAGACCTCGGGCGGCAGGTCGGCACGACGGTGGGTGATGTCCCAGTCGTCGATCATCCGGCACAGCTCCTCGCAGGGGCCGTCGAGGAAGGCCTGCTCCTCGGCGGTCAGCTTCGGGGCCTTCGCGGACAGCAGCTTGTTCCAGTCGGGGCCGCCGGTGAACAGCTCGCCGTCCCACCAGACCGTGCCGGCCTCGAGCGCCTCGCGCTCGGTCGTCGACATCGGCGGCAGCAGCCGCTTGTAGATGCGCAGGAAGGGCCGCGAGATCATCCAGCGCCGCAGCGGGCGGATGTTCAGCAGCAGGTGCGGCAGGAAGGCCAGCCACAGCAGCGCCTTCCACCACGGCGGCCCGGCGCCGAGGATCGTGTAGCCGACCAGCAGCAGGCCCAGCGTCGCCGTGGCCGTTGCGAGCGAGGCCCGGTGATAGGCGAGCCACAGCACGAGGCCGGCGAACAGCAGCAACCACAGCAACCAGGTCATCGCGGACTCCTTCCGCCCTCGGGCGCAGACGCCGTCACCTTATACCGGCTGAGCATGGACCCGCCGATTAGGGCTTACACCCTAGCGGCCTGTGCAGGGTTGTGCGGCGCAAAAAGAAAGCCGGCGCGTGGCCGGCTTTCTGCAGCGTGCTGTGCGCCTGCCTACTTGATCGGCTTCAAGGTCACTTCGCGGACCCAGCTGGTACGGATCAGGCGGCGCATCGCGAAGCGCGAATCGCGTTCCTTGTTGCGCGCCTCTTCGTCCCACTGTGCCCAGTGCTTCTCGGCGATCGCGTCGCCCGCCGCGTCGTCGGCTGCGTTGTAGTCGAAGGCCTTGGCGGCGCTCGGCATCAGCACCGCGACCGTCAGGTCGGCATCGTTCGGCCCTTCGCGTCCCGACATGAAGATCTTGTAGTCGAGTATCAGCCCGGCTTTCTTGCGCGCTTCATAGA
>JBFGAO010000033.1:0-8351 GCA_041568095.1 Steroidobacteraceae bacterium
GCCCGACTACGAGAAGCAGAACGCGCTCGCGGCCGACCTGCCCGTGCCCGCCTTCCTGTGGACCGGAGAGACCGACATGAACTGCGTGCGCCAGAGCGTGGGCCAGCTCGTGGAGCACGCCTACGCCCACCACATCCAGCGCCTGATGGTCACGGGCCTGTACACGTTGATGCTCGGCGTGAGCCCGAAGCAGGTGCACGCCTGGTACCTGGCGGTGTACGTCGATGCCGTCGAGTGGGTGGAGTTGCCGAACACGCTGGGCATGAGCCAGTACGCCGACGGCGGCCTGCTTGCGTCGAAGCCCTACGTGGCCGGCGGCGGCTACGTGAACCGGATGTCGGACTACTGCGGCGGCTGCCGCTACCGCGTCCAGCAGAAGACCGGCGACGGCGCCTGCCCGCTCAATGCGCTGTACTGGGACTTCCTCGCGCGCCACGAGGAGCGCCTGGCCGGCAACCCGCGGCTTGCGCCGGCCTACCGCAGCTGGCGGCGCTTCAGCGCCGAGCGGCGCGCCGCCTACCGCGACAGCGCGCGGCGCTTCCTCGAGTCGCTCGACGCGCCGCGCTGATCCGCCTGTGGGATTTCCCCCGCCCTGACTGGGCCATGCCTCGGATTGTCATGCCGCGCCGAGGCGCTACGGTGAGTCAGGCACCGGAAATAGCGCCGGGCGGCCACGCGACTGCGCCGTCCAGCCTTCGAGGAGGACGGCATGACCAAGGGACACAGGCTCGCAGCGCAGCTCGCAGGATGCGTGCTGATCATCGCGGCCGGCAGCGGCGCTTCCGGCACAGCAACGGCGCAGAGCATCGCCTGTACGGCCGGCTTTGCCGGCCCCTACGCCTGCGAAAACGTGGACCTGCTCGCGCGGGTCGAGAGCGGCGCGCTCGCGGTCGCAGCCTGCGGTCATGGCGGGACCGGCGCCGACGTCTGGGGCTGGACCGACCCCGAGACCGGCCGCGAGTACGCAGTGCAGGCACTCAGCGACGCGACCGCCTTCGTCGACGTGACCAACCCGACCGAGCCCATATTCGTCGGCTGTATGCCGGCGCCAGCGCTGAATTTCCTGTGGCGCGACGTCAAGGTCTACGACAACCACGCCTACGTGGTCGGCGACTTCAGCCCGGTGCTGTCGGATCCGGACAACCCGGATGCCGTGCACGGCCTGCAGATCTTCGACCTGACCCGGCTGCGCGGCGCGGCGCCGATGTCGTCATTCACGCACGACGCCGTCTACACCGGCATCGACGAGTCGCACAACTTCGTCGTCAACGAGGCGGCCGGCTTCGGCTATGCAGTCGCCAGCGACACCTGCCGCGGCATGCACATGCTGGACCTGAAGCCCGATCCGAAGAATCCGGTCTTCCTTGGCTGCTTCGATCATCCTGACCGGGCCGGCGGCAACATGTTCGTCCACGACAGCCAGTGCGTGATCTACCACGGGCCGGACACGGAGCACCAGGGCAAGGAGATCTGCTTCAACGCCAACGAGGACGTGCTGGACATCGTCGACGTCACCGACAAGTCCAGCCCGCAGGTGCTGTCGCGGCGGATCTACGAGGGATTCAGCTACGTGCACCAGGGCTGGCTGACCGAGAACCACGAGTACTTCGCGGTCGGTGACGAGACCGACGAGCTCGATTCCAACACCGCCGGCAGCCCGCACAATACCCACACCTACCTGTACGACGTCCGCGACCTCGACAACCCGGTGCAATTGCCGACCTACGTCGGCCCGACCGGCGCGATCGACCACAACCTGTACATCCGCGGCCGCTACATGTACCAGGCCAACTACACGGCGGGCCTAAGGATCATCGACGTCGCCGACATTGCGAACGGCAACCTCTCGCAAGTCGCCTTCTTCGACACGCATCCCCCCGATGCCGACGGCCCTGTCTTCGCCGGGCTGTGGAGCAATTACCCGTTCTTCGCCAGCGGCATCGTGATCGCCAACCAGATCGAGGGCGGCCAGCTGTTCGTGCTGGGCCCGCACCTTGCCGACGATGTCGACGGCGACACCGCCGACAAGGCGACCGGCGGCGGCTGGCTCGCGTCGGTCGACGGCGGCAAGATCAACTTCGGCTTCAATGCGCGGCAGAAGCCGGGCGGGCCCGAGGGCAATCTCCAGCTGAACGACCAGGGCGGCGGCGTGAAGATCCACGTCAAGGACCTGGTGCTGATCGACGGCGTGCAGGACAGCTGCGGCGCGATCATGCCCGGCCCGGACGCGCTCGAGTTCCGCGGCACCGGCTCGTTCAACAAGAACCAGTCGGCCAGCTTCCGGGTCTGCGTCGTCGACAACGGCGAGCCCGGCAGCGCGAGCGCCGGCGTGATGCCTGACCGCTTCCACCTCGTGTGCGTCGCAGGCTGCGGCTACAGCACCGGCGCGCGCGCCGGCGACGACGGCATCGACGGCGGCAACATCCAGGTGCACCGGCGCGGTGATGCCGAGTCGGCCGACACGATAAGCGCGTCGACGGTGATCCTCGACCCGCTGCTGCTGGATGCCGGCAGCGCCGGTGCCCTGCAGCTGTTCGAGGCCCGCGTCTACGGCGCGAACCAGCAGCCGCTCGCGAATGCGCCGGTCACGCTGAGCCGCCAGTCCGCGAGCGGCGACTGGGACCTGCTCGAGGCCGTCAGCGGCCTGGACGGCAAGGCCTTCTTCAGCGTCACGCTGGGCGTCGCGGCCGAGGAGTTCCTGGCCCGCGCCGGCAACGCCGACAGCAACGCGGTCCGGGTCAAGCCGCTGCTGCCCTAGCGCAGCCAGCAAGCTCCGGGGCGGCAGGCACCGCGCGTGCCTGCCGCCCTTTTTCATGACAATTCAGCGGTATTTCAGCGCCGTTTCAGGACGCCGCAGCCCCCCGCGGCCGAAGCTGCCCCCGCGGTTTGACCGCACATCCATCAACAACTGCCGGCTGTTGCCGGCTCGAGGGGGGCGACGATGAACAACTGGACGAAGAGGAGCCGGCTGCTGGTGGTCGGCTGTGCGCTGGGGCTGCTGGTCGCCGGCCAGGCGGCGGCACATGACGGTGCCGGCCATGCCGAGGCGCCGGCGATCCTGTCGGCGACGGCCCAGGTCCAGCTGGCCGCGGTGCAGGCCGCGACCCGCAAGTACCGGGACCTGCAGGCCGCGCTGGACGACGGTTACGTCGACATCGGCGTGTTCTTCCCGAACATGGGCTATCACTACCTGAAGCCCGAGCTGCTGGACGGCACATTCCAGCCGGAGGCGCCGGAATTGCTGGTCTACTCGCCGGATCCCTGCACGCAGCAGATGCGGCTGGTAGCGGTCGAGTATGCGATCCCGATGGCGCTGTCGAGGAATGCGCCGGCCGGCTTCCACGGCAGCGCGGACCGCTGGCACGCCAACACGGCCTTCGGGCTGTGGACGCTGCACGCCTGGGTCTGGATGCTGAACCCCGACGGCGTGTTCGCCGCCTTCAACACCGACGTCCCGTAAGAAAACGGGGTCAGACTCCGGTCGCGGGGCGCTCCGGCGCAGCCGGCGCACGGACCGGCGCAGGACGATAGCCAGGACGCGGAAGTCGCGGCTACGTTCGGCGCCGGTCTTCTCTTCGTCGAGTGTTCAATCCATGCCCACGACCCGACGCGACATCCTCGGCGGCCTTGCGGCCATGCCCCTGCTCACGGCACTGCCCTGGCGGACCGCGCTGGCGGCCGCGGGTCCCGGCGTCAGTGCGCGCGCCGTGTCGATGGATGGCCTGCATCGCTACGGCGACGGCAAGGCCGTCCGGCCGCTGCGCATCCTGGTGCTCGGCGGCTCGACCTTCGTCGGCCCGGCCACGATCCGCTATGCACTGGACCGCGGCCACGAGGTCGCGATGTTCAACCGCGGCCTGACCAATGCCGCGCTGTTCCCGGGCGTGACGCGGCTGCGCGGCGACCGGCTGCAGCCGGACGGCGGCCTCGCCGCTCTGGCCGACGGCGAGTGGGACGCCGTGATCGACACCTGGCAGGGCGAACCCTCGGCCGTCGCGGACTCGCTGCGCCTGCTCGCGGGGCGTTACGGGCGCTATGCCTACGTCTCCAGCATCGCCGTCTACGGTCGCCAGAATTACCGGCTGCCGCAGGTGACCGAGGAGGCAACACTGCCCGAAGCCGGGCCGGAGCATCCCGCGCGCCGCCGCAACGCGCAGGGCGAACTGAACTACAGCATCCGCAAGCTCGACGCTGACCGCAGCGTGCAGGCCAGCGCCGGCGAGCGCGCCATCGTCATCCGGCCGCATGCGATCTCGGGGCGCTATGCGGTGCCCGAAAGCGAGAACCAGCTCTACTGGCCCATTCGGATGCGCGAGGGCGGCGACGTGCTGGCTCCGGGCGACGGTGACGACTACATGCAGTACATCGACGTGGCCGACCTCGGCCGCTTCGTCGTGCGCGCCTGCGAGCAGCAGCTGAGCGGCGTGTACAACGCCTGCCGGCGAGTCCGCTTCAGCGAGTTCCTCGGAGGACTCGCCGCGCTGGCGCCGGCTGCGCAGGCGCGCCTGCACTGGGCGTCCTGGGAGTTCCTGCAGCCGCAGGGCATCCATCCCTTCGCGCAGCTGCCGCTGTGGGTGCCGCGCCAGCTCGACCCGGGCTTCAACAACCACCGCGACGAACGCGCCGTCGCAGCCGGGCTGCGCTACCGGCCGTTCGCAGACACCTGGCGCGAGATGCTGGCCTGCGCCGACGAGTTCCTGCCGGCGGGTCACCGCTGGGGCATTGACGGCGACCGGATGCTGCTGACACGCGAGCGCGAGCGGGAATTGCTGGGCCTGCTAGGTCAATCCGCCGGCTGAGGCCGCCAGGGAACTCACCGCAGCCGCCAGGGACCAAGACGTCTGGCAGCATACGCGCCCGGAGATCCCTGAATGAACCGACTGTCTGCCTGGGCGGCCGCGGCCGCACTGTGCCTGCCTGCGCTGGCCTCAGAAGCAGATTCCATCGACTGGCTGCCGCAGGCCGAGCGGTTGCTGGACGAAGCAGCCGCGGACGGCTTTGCCGGCAGCGTGCTGGTCGCGCGCGGCGACGAGGTCCTGCTGGAGCGCCAGTTCGGGCCGGCCAATCACGAGACGGGAATGCCCAACGGGCCACACACCCGCTTCAACCTCGCCTCGCTGGGCAAAGTCTTCACGTCTGTCGCCGTGCTGCAGCTCGTCGAGCAGGGCAAGCTCGAGCTCGACGCGCCGCTGGGACGATACCTGCCGGACTATCCCGAGCCGACGCTGCGCGAGCGCGCGACGGTGCGGCACCTGCTCGATCACCGTTCGGGCCTCGGGCATTACTGGGGACCGGAATACTTCGAGCGCCGTACGGAATTGCTGGGCGTCAGCGACAACCTGTCGCTGTTCGACCGCCAGCCGCCGGCCTTCGAGCCGGGCAGCGCCTTCCTGTACTCGAACAGCGGCTACATGCTGCTCGGGCGGCTGATCGAGGTCGCCTCCAGCATGGACTTCTACGACTACATGGATCAGCGTGTCTTCCGGTCCGCCGGCATGGCTGACACCGGCTACTACGATCGTGAAGGCCGTGCCGAGCGCGTCGCGATCGGCCGCGGCTGCGGCCCGGTGCCGGACCGTTGCGAGCCGCGCAGCAACGAGGCGCTGCGCGAGTTCCGCGGCGGGCCGGCCGGCGGCGGCTACAGCACCGCGCGCGACCTGCTGCGCTTCCGCAACGCGCTACTCGGACGGCGGCTGCTCGGAAAGGAATACACGGGCCGCATGCTCGCGCCCGTCGCCGTCGTGGCCGGCGAGGTGCCGTCCGGTCCGGGACCACGCTTGCCGGCGCCAGCCTACCGCGGCCTCGGCATGGATGCAGCGCCCACCGGCGGCGACGTCGCCTTTGGCCACGCCGGCGGCGGACCGGGTGTCGCCGCCGACTTCCGCAGCCTGCGCGACGCGGGTCTGACGGTGGTCCTGCTCGGCAACATCGACCCGCCGCTGCTGCAGCGCACCGCGATCCGCCTGTACGGACTGCTGGCCGAGGC
This sequence comes from Steroidobacteraceae bacterium, assembly GCA_041568095.1. Classification (GTDB taxonomy): domain Bacteria; phylum Pseudomonadota; class Gammaproteobacteria; order Steroidobacterales; family Steroidobacteraceae; genus SCUD01. The sequence continues at coordinate 5,987 of JBFGAO010000033.1, forward strand.
CGGCTACCCGGACATCCGCGAGGCGCTGCCGATGCGGCGCCGGCCGGGCTGAATCTCAGCCGCCGACGTGGACGACCAGCCGGCGCTCGCGGGCGCCGTGGCGATGCTCCCACAGGTAGATGCCCTGCCAGGTCCCCAGCGCCAGCGCGCCGCCGAGCACCGGGATCGACAGGCTCGTATTCGTCAGCGCGGCCTTGATGTGCGCAGGCATGTCGTCCGGCCCTTCCGCCGTGTGCGTGTAGAACGGGTCGCCCTCGGGCACCAGCCGGTTGAGCCAGTGTTCGAGGTCGCGGCGCGCGGAGGGATCGGCATTCTCCTGGATGACCAGGCTCGCCGAGGTGTGCCGGGCGAAGACCGTGCACAGCCCGGCATCGATGCCGGCCTCGCGCACGGCGCCCGCGACGAGGTCGGTGACTTCGTGCAGCCCCTGCCCCGGCACCCGGACGGACAGTTCGCGGATCATCCGGCGCCTAGTGTGCGACCGTGAAGCGGCGCCCGACGTGGCGCGCCTGCTCAGCCTCGTCGATCAGCGCGACGGCATAGTCCTCCATCGAGATGCTGCCGTAGCCGCCGTCCTCCATCAGCATGACGTCGTCGCCCACCCGGTAGCGACCGGTCCGCTCGCCCGGCGCGATGCGCCCCGGCGGGCTGACATAGGTCCAGCGCACGCCGGTCGCACCCCGGTAGTGGTCCAGCGCCGCCTTCTGGCCGAGGTGCTCGGGCAGCCGCGCCGTCGGTACGCGCTTCAGCATCAGCCCGCCTTCGGGGTGCTCGAGGCTGCCGAAGCCCCCAACGACGATCAGCCGCGGCGCCGCGTCTCCCAGTTGCCGCAATGCGGCGACCAGCGACTCGGCTGCGCGCCGGTACAGGCTGTAGTCAGGGTCTTCCTTGCGCGCGACGCCGACCGCGCTGACGACGACGTCCTGCCCGCGGAACAGCGCGACCAGCCCCTCGCTGTCCGTGACGTCGCCGCGCCGCAGCGACAGCGCCGCCGGCGGGTCGTCGACGCGGTCCGGGCTGCGGACGATCAGCGTGACGTCGTGGCCGCGCGAGAGCGCCTCGTCGACGACGCGCTGGCCGATCATGCCGCCGCCGATCACGCTGATGCGCAGCGGCTCGGCGGCGGCAGCCAGTGACAGGAAGGACAGCGCGGCGGCCGCGAACCAGCCAGCCGCCCGACGCGGGGCTCCCATTCAGACCCTCGGCTGCGGCACGACCCGGATGTAGGGCTTGACCGCCTTCCAGCCTTTCGGGAAGCGCTTCTTCGCGTCCTCGTCGGACACCGAGGGCACGATGATGACGTCCTCGCCGCGCTGCCAGTTGGCCGGCGTCGCAACCTGGTGCTTCGCTGTCAGTTGGCAGGAGTCGAGCAGCCGCAGCACCTCGTCGAAGTTCCGGCCCGAGCTCATCGGGTAGACGATCATCGCCTTTATCAGCTTGTCCGGGCCGATCAGGTAGACGGTGCGCACCGTCTGGTTCATGACCGGCGTTCGCCCGTCCGAACTGGACCCGGCCTCCGCCGGCAGCATGTCGTAAAGCTTCGCGACCGCGAGGTCGGAATCTCCGATCAGCGGATAGTGCACCTCGCCGCCGGTCGCCTCCTTGATGTCGGCCAGCCAGCGCTTGTGGTCGGTGACCGGGTCCACCGACAGGCCGATGATCCGGCAGTGGCGCTTGCGGAACTCGGGCTCGAGCTTGGCCAGGTAGCCCAGCTCGGTCGTGCAGACCGGCGTGAAGTCCTTGGGATGCGAGAACAGCAGGCACCAGGAATCGCCGATCCAGTCATGGAAGCGGATGCGTCCCTTCGTGGTCTCGGCCTCGAAGTCCGGCGCCTTGTCGCCTATGCGCAGTGACATGATGGCCTCCCCTCTGGGTAGAGACAGTTGGGGGCCAGAAACTCTATCACTGCGCCGGCCTACCGGCCACGGACGGGTCCGGGCCCTCGTTGACCGCTATCGGCATTTTTCTTCCAGCGCCGCCCCGACCAGCCCTTGCAGCGCACGCGAAAGGGCCCGCGCCGCGCCGCCAGCGGTCGCGACCTGCACCCGCCGCGTCGCATCCAGCTCTTCCGGCGGCTCGAACGCCGCCGACAGGCGCTGGTAGTCCTCCAGCCGCGCGTCGGAGACCACGTCGTCGCGCTGATCGCGCTGCCGCAGCCGCTGCCTGATCTGGCGGTCCGGCGCGATGGTCTCGACGAAGCGGCAGGCGATGTCCTGCTCCGCCAGCCGCCGCATCAGCCGCGTCCGCTCGGCGCACCGGCCGTAGGTCGCGTCGAGGACCAGGCCGCGCTGATCCCGGGCAGCGGCAACGGCCGCCGCGGCCAGCGCGTCGTAGGTACGGCGCGTCATCGCGGCCGAGTACAGCC
>JBFGAO010000034.1:0-8308 GCA_041568095.1 Steroidobacteraceae bacterium
CCTGGACCTGTGCCGCGGGAATACCCAGGGCATCTACCCGCTCGGCTACGTGCCGCACAACCACCACTTCCTGTGGTTCGCCGCGACGATGCAGGGCACCAGCGCAATCGCGCGCGCGGCCGCCGAGCAGACCGCCGCGCGTACCGGTGACCCGGCGCTGCTGCGCACGCCCGGCTTCGAGGGCATGCAGAACTACTGGCTGACGCCGTGGTTCTACCGCGTGCGCTTCGGGCTCTGGGACGAGATCGTCGGACAGCCGAACCCGGCCGAGGACCTGCCGTTCGCATCGGCGATCTGGCATTACGCGCAGGCGATGGCAGCGCTCAGGCAGCAGCGCGCGAAGGACGCCGAGCAGCACCATGCGGCGCTCGCGCAGCTCGCGTCGGACCCGGCGCTGGAACAGATGATGGTCTGGGACCGCTACCCGCTCGCGCATGCGGCACGGATTGCCGAGCGCACGGTCGCTGCGGAGGTCGCGCTGGCCGGGCGCGACTACGGCGCCGCGATCGCGGCGCTGCGCGAGGCTGTCGCGATCGAGGACCGCATTCCCTATGACGAGCCGCCGGGCTGGCATGCGCCGGTGCGGCAGACGCTGGGGGCCGTGCTGCTCGGCGCCGGCCAGCCGACCGAGGCCGAGAATGTCTATCGCGAGGAATTGCGGCGCAACCCGGACAACGGCTGGTCGCTGCAGGGACTCGCGCTCGCGCTGCGCGCGCAGCACCGCAGCGCGGATGCCCGGCAGGTCGAGCAGCAGCTCGCCCGCGCCTGGCAGCATGCCGACGTCACGCTCGCCGCCTCGCGTTACTGACCAGGCAACAGTTCCTGCGGCGGTGCCCGGTGCCCGGACAGGCAGACAGGCCTGTTTCGGTAATTGCCGATTCGGCGCGCCCAGACTAGTTGGTACACATGTTCCAGTACCAACAGGCTCAATTTCCGCCGTTTTCACACCAACGCACGGAGCGCGTCATGATCGCAGTTCAGCCTCAGTCAGGGGTCACGGCACGCGAGCGCTTGCTCGACGCGGCCTACCGCCTGTTTGCCGTCCAGGGAATCAGCCAGGTCGGCGTCGACACCGTCGTCGCCGAAGCGTCCTGCGCCAAGTCCAGCCTGTACCAGAACTTCCAGTCGAAGGCCGGCCTCGCACTCGCCTTCCTCGAGCGCCGCGAACAAATGTGGACGCGCGACTGGCTGGAGCAGGGCGTCAAGCGTCGTGCCCACACGCCGCACGATCGCCTGCTCGCCATCTTCGACCTGTTCGATGAATGGTTCCGGCACCCCGATTTCGAGGGCTGCTCCTTCGTCAAGGTACTGCTCGAGTCCGGCAAGGACGACCCGGTGCACGATGCCGCCGCCGCCCAGCTCGCGAAGATCCGCAGCATGATCCGCGGCTTCGCCGCCGAGGCGGGGCTCGCCGATGTCGACGGCTTCTCCCACACCTGGCACATGCTGATGAAGGGCTCGATCGTTTCCGCCTGCGAGGGCAACCTCGACGCCGCGCGCCAGGCGCGCCTGGCTGCGCAGATCGTGCTCGAACGCTGGCCGCAGGAACAACTCACCAGGTCCGCGTGACGCCGCCCCGGGGGCGTCTCCTTCTGGCGACACCGGCCCGGAACCCGCGCATCCGGCGCGGGTCATAGTCGCGGGCACCAGTTTCCGGAACAACCTGATGAATCAAGGATGGCCAACATGACGATCGACAGACCCACCATCGCGATGCTGCCGGCGCTGGCCGCCGTGCTGCTGCTCGCTGCCTGCGGCAGCAAGACACCGCCGGCGGGCGAGACCGCCGCGGACGACAGCGCCGCGACGGCGATGGCACAGAAGGAAGAAGAGCTCGCGAAGCGCGAGACGGAACTCGCGCTGAAGGAGCGCGAGGCGGAACTCGAGCGCCGCGAGGCAGAACTGAGCGCGAAGCAGACGGCAGCCAGCAAGCCCGCGCCGAAGCCCGCTGCGAAGCCGGCGCCGAAGCCGGCCACGACAACGGCGGCGGCACCCGCACCGGCCCCGGCAGCGCCCAGGGCCATCATCGTGCCTGCCGGCACCTCGCTGTCGGCTGAACTGACCACTGCGCTGTCGACCAAGACCGCGCGCGTCGGCGATCGCGTGCAGGCGCGCCTGACCCAGGACCTTGTCGTGGACGGCCGCGTGGCCGCGAAGTCTGGCGCGATCCTGCAGGGCGCCGTGACCGAGGTCGTATCGGGCAGCAAGAAAATCGGCGGCACGCCGACGCTGGGCCTGGACTTCGACAGCATCACGACCGTGACCGGCGCCGATGCGCGGATCTCGGGTCGCCTGAGCCAGGTCGGCAAGAGCGACACCGCGCGCGACACGGCGAAGATCGCGGGCGGCACCGTCGCGGGCGCCGTGATCGGCCACCAGATCGACGACGACAAGGGCAAGGTCATCGGCGGCATCCTCGGAGCAGCCGCCGGCACGATGATCGCGAAGAAGACCGGTACCGAGGTCGAGCTGCCCGCCGGCACCGTGCTTGGCTTCGTGCTCGATTCGTCCGTCGAAGTCCCGCAATAAGCACCGTAAAGACCTGTCCGGCGCGGCAGTCATGGACGACCGCTGCGCTGAACAGGCGCTGAACATCCGCACATTTGCGGTCCGGCAGGCGGTCGCCTGCGCCAATCCGAAGCCCGGGCGCGACATCAACGAATGACGCCGGCTGCCGCCGACTGCGGATAATCCTTCAGTCACGACTCGCCTGGCCGGCCTGACGACCGGCATCCCCCAGGACAGGTGAACCATGAGCACCGGCATCACGGGATGCCGCAGCAAGGGAGATTTCCGCAATGACACGACGACTACAGGCAATGGCCCTGGTTCCAGCCGCTGCCACAGCGCTGCTGCTGTCTGCGACAGCGACGGCCGCTGAGCACCAGGCAAGGCTCCTGCCGCCCGACGCCAAGCCGGGCGAGTGCTATGCACGCGTGCTGCAGCCGGCGCAGTACGCCACAGAGACCAGGCAGATGGTCAAGCGCGAGGCCGCCGAGCAGGTGCGGATCATCCCCGCGCAGTACGAGACAGTTACCGAGCGCGTGCTGGTCCGCGAGGCATCGACGAAGCTGGAGATCGTGCCGGCCGTCTACGAGACCGTGACCGAGCAGGTGATGATCAAGCCCGCCACGACGAAGCTGGTCGAGGTCCCGCCGAGCTACAGGACAGTGACCGAGCAGGTGCTCGTGTCGCCGGCGCAGACTGTCTGGAAGACTGGCGGAATCGCGAGCCAGTCCGGCGGCCGCATCCTCAAGACGGCGACTTCCGGCGAGACCGGCGAGGTGCTGTGCCTGGTAGAGATCCCGGCCGAGTACAAGACGGTCACGCGCACCGTGCTGGACCGGCCGGCCACGACCCGCGAGGTGCAGGTCCCGGCCGAGTACATGACGGTCACGAAGCGCATGCTGAAGACGCCGCCGACTACCCGCGAGGTCACTATCCCGGCCGAGTACAGGACCGTGCAGGTCACCAAGCTCGTGCAGCCCGCGCGCACCGAGAAGATCCCGGTGCCCGCCGAGTACCAGTCCGTCTCGACACAGAAGCTCGTCAAGGAGCCTGCGCTCGAGTGGCGCCGCGTGCTCTGCGACGAGAACATGACCGAGACCAACATCTACGCGCTGCAGCGCGAGCTGAAGGACGCGGGCTTCTACAAGGGCCCGATCGACGGCGTGCTGGGCCCGATGACGATGGGTGCGGTCAACGACTACGCCCGCTCACACCGGCTGCCGACCGGCAACAACTACATCACGCTTGACGTGGCCAAGGAACTCGGGATCCGCCTGTAAGGGCGCGTTTCGCACAGGCCACATGCAGGCGCCCGGGCGGGAAACCACCCGGGCGCCTTTTCATGCGGGGATTCAGACGGAAGCGCGCTGCAGTTGCGTGACCCGGCCGCGGCGCTTGTTCGCGTACAGCTCCGCGTCGGCGCGGCCGATCAGCGCGTCCAGGGACTCGTGCGCCGCCGCCTCGGCCACCGCGACGCCAACCGTGAAGCGCAGCGCGACCGGCACGGTGCCAAAGCCGTTCAATTCGGCGGTCCGGCCGACCAGGCGCCGCACGAGGTCCTTCGCCATGTCGTGGCCCGCGCCGGGCATGAACACCGCAAACTCATCGCCGCCGAGCCGCCCGACGGTATCGGCCTTGCCGCTGCTCAGCAGCAGCATGCGCGCGAACTGTGCCAGCGTCGTGTCGCCGGCCTCGTGCCCGAACTCGTCATTGACGTTCTTGAAGCCCGCGAGGTCCAGCAACAGCAGCGTCGAGGGGCTGCCGGCGGCACGTGCCGCCGAGAGGTCGCGACATGCCAATTGGTAGAAGCCTCGCCGGTTGGCCACCTTGGTCAGCTCGTCGACCGTTGCGTGTGCGATCGCGGTCAGCTGCTGCTGCGCGACCTGCGCGAGGTCGGTCAGCAGCCCGTGCTCACGCTCCGTGAACTCGCGGGGCTTCGAGTCGATGATGCACATCGTCCCGACGCGGTGCCCGGACGGCGCGCGCAGCGGAAAGCCCGCGTAGAAGCGGATATGCGGCTTGCGGGTCACCAGCGGGTTGTCCGCGAAGCGCGGGTCCGAGTGAGTGTCCTCAACCACGAACACGTCGTCCTTCAGGATCGTGTGGCCGCAAAACGAGACTTCGCGCGGGGTCTCCTCGATGTCGAGCCCGCAGCGGGACTTGAACCACTGACGGTTTTCATCGACCAGCGACACCAGCGCGATCGGCACTTCGAAGACCTTCTGCACGAGGCGGGTCAGCTTGTCGAGGCGCGGGTCAGCCGGCGTGTCCAGCACCTGCATCAGCTGCAAGGCACGCAGCCGCTCGAACTCGTTGTCAGGCATCTGCGGGGGCTGCAAGGATCGCGTCTCCGGGACCGTCAGGTTTGGCCCATTGTCCGGGCCGGTGCCGGGGCGGGCTACGGGGATTTCCGCAGGCGGCGAGGAACACGGGGGATGCGGCGCTTGTCCAAGCCGGCAGGAAGGGCACCGCAAGGAGGCTTGCCATGACTCGCATCGTGATCCTGCTCGCCGCTGCGGCGCTGCTCGCGGGCTGCGGCAGCGCGCTGACGCGCGCGGACGACGAACAGACCTACTCCGGCTACCGGCATTACGCGGGCGAAGCGGTGGACGGCTTCACGGCCTTCCGGATGCTGTCCTGGCAACCGGTGGCCCGCAACAAGCTGGTGATCTGGACCGGCGTCAACGAGGCCTGGCTGCTGACAGTCTGGGACAACTGCCCGGACCTGCACTTCGTGCACACGATCCGCGTGACATCCACGGGCAGCCGGGTCACGACCTTCGACAAGGTCATCGCAGGCCGCGATCGCTGCCCGATCCGTGGCATCCAGCCGGTTGACGTCCGGCAGATGAAGGCCGACCGCAAGGCCGAGGCCGCCCTGCGCCAGTAGCGGCGGCGCCGCCCGCGGAATGCGACGGCCGTCGCAGAAATACCGGCCTGTCCGCAGCCGTTCCTGCGGCGGCTGCGACCTGCGTCTCCATCCATATGTCAAGCCGCGTGATAGAAAAGCTGCAGGCTAAAGACATGGTTGCCAGTGGCCGGCCGGGGGAACCCGGCCGCCGCGCGGCATCCGCGTGCAAGGGCGGGTGGACGGATGGCAAGGAACTGCCTGCGGCTGCTGGAAACCGTGACCGGGAAGGTCGCGTGCCTGCTCACGTGCCTGGCGCTCGCCGCCCCGGCGGCCGCAAGCGAATTGCAGATGCAGTTCACGCGGCTCGGCAGCAACGAGGGCCTGTCGCAGGGCGCGATCAACGTGATCGTGCAGGACCAGCGCGGCTTCGTGTGGATGGGCACCGAGGACGGGCTGGTGGTCTACGACGGCTACCAGCTCGAGCACATCTTCCGTGACCGCAAGAGCAGCAATGGCCTGCCGAGCAACTGGGTCTCCAGCCTTGCCGTGGGCCGCGACGGCCGCTTGTGGATCGGCACCGACGGCGGCGGCGTCGTCTGGCACGACCCTGTCGCGCGCCGCTTCGAGTCGCCGACCTCGGCCGACGGCAAGCCGCTGCTCGACCCCGAGGCGCGCATCCGCCAGGTGATCGTCGACCAGCAGGGCCGGCTGTGGGCCGCGACGCGCACCAGCGGCGTCCACATGCTCGACCTGGCCACCGGCCGCGCGCAGCAGTTCAGCCACGACCCGGCGAGCGATGTGTCGCTCAGCAATGACTCGGTGTTCCGGATCGCCGAGGGGCACGACGGCTCGCTGTGGATCGGCACGCTGACCGGGCTCGATCGCCTTGACATCACGACCGGCCGCATCGAGCGCTACGGTCCGCGGCTGAAGGCCCTGGCCCGCCAGGACCGCCCGGTGCAGATCAATGCGCTGCACCTGGACCAGCGCGGGCTGCTGTGGGTCGGCACCAACTCCGGCCTGGTCCGCTTCGACACCGCATCGGGCGAGATGGAGCTGATGCGCCATCGCCCGACCGAGCGCTACAGTCTGCCGAGCGACCGGATCCTGTCGATCCTCGAGGATGACGAGCGCAGGCTGTGGGTCGGCACCGCTGCGGGCCTCGCGCTGCTCGATCGCCGCACCGGGCTCGTCAACGTGTTCCGGCGCAATGCCGCCGACACGCTGTCGCTGCCCGACGACAACGTCATCACGCTGTACCAGGACCACAGCGGGCTACTGTGGGTCGGCACCAAGTTCGGCGGCGCCGCGATGTGGAACCCGCGGTCCTGGTCCTTCGGCCACCGGCAGCTCGGCGCCGGCGAGTCCGACAACGTGGCCGGATTCGTCGAGGACCGTGCCGGCACGCTGTGGGTCGGCACCTTCGGCAACGGCCTGTACGCGATCGACCGCGGCAACGGCATTGTCCGCCGCTACGAGCACGAGCCCGGCCGTGCCGACGGCATCGGCGACAACAACGTCATGGCGCTGGCGGTAGATACCGAGGACCGGATCTGGATCGGCACGATGAACGCCGGCGTCGAGCGGCTCGACCCGCGCACCGGCACCATCAAGCGCTTCCTGCACGATGCACGCAACCCGCAGGCGCTCGCCGCGGCCGGAGTGATGTCGCTGATGCGCGACTCGCAGGGGCGGATCTGGGTCGGCACCTACGGCGGCGGCCTGAACCGCATCGACCCGGAGAGCGACCGCGTCCACCGCTACCCGCTGACCGGCGACGGCGCGCTGTCCAACGACCGCGCGACCGCGCTGGCCGAGGACCGCACCGGCCTGATCTGGATCGGCACCGATGGCGGCGGCGTCAACGTGCTCGACCCGGTGTCGGGACGTATCCGGCACTACCTGCACGATCCGAATGACCGCCAGTCGCTCAGCGGGAACACGATCTACACGCTGCACGAGGACGAGCGCGGCCGCATGTGGGTCGGCACGCGCGGCGGCGGCTTCGACCGGGTGACCGGCGCGCCGTTCAGCGACAAGGGCCTCGCGTTCCAGAACTTCTCCGAGGCGGACGGGCTGCCGAACAGCACCGTCTACGGCATCGAGTCCGACCGGGCCGGCAACCTGTGGATCAGCACCAACCGCGGGCTGGCGAAGTTCGACCCGGATCAGCGCACCTTCCGGAACTTCCGCCGCAGCCACGGCCTGCAGGCCGACGAGTTCAACTTCGGAGCGCATTACCGCAGCTCGTCCGGCGAGCTCTTCTTCGGCGGCCCGCGCGGCTTCAATGCCTTCGTCGCGGAGCGGCTGCGCTTCAACGACGTCCCGCCGCCGGTCGTGCTGACGGCGCTGACGAAGCTGAACCGGCCGGTAGACGTGTCGAGCTGGCTGACCAGCGGCACGCCCATCCCGGTCGCGCACTCCGAGGACGCGATCACCTTCAAGTTCGCCGCGCTCGACTACACGGACCCGGCCGCGAACCGCTACCAGTACATGCTGGAGGGCTTCGACGCCGACTGGGTCGACGCCGGCAACACGCGCCAGGCGACGTACACGAACCTCGAGGGCGGCCGGTACGTGTTCCGCGTGCGCGCGGCCAACAGCGACGGCCGCTGGAACGAGCAGGGCCTTTCGATCCCGCTCGACGTCGAGCACCCGCCCTGGCTGCGCTGGTGGGCGCTGGCGGCATATGCCGCGCTGTTCCTGCTGATCCTTTACGCGGTCTGGGCGGGCCAGCAGCGCAGGCTGCGCGAGGAGGCCGCCTACGCGCAGCGGCTGTCGGACGAGGTGCACGAGCGCACCGCCGAGCTCGCCGAGCGCAACCGGCAGTTGCAGGAGGCAAACACGCAGTTGCGCGAGGCCAGCGTCACCGACGCGCTGACCGGCGTCGGCAACCGCCGCAGCCTGCGCGACGTCGTGACTGCGGTGCTGGAGGCCGAGCAGGATGAG
>JBFGAO010000035.1:0-8249 GCA_041568095.1 Steroidobacteraceae bacterium
GCAGCAGCGTCAACTGCTGCGTCAGGCTCAGGTCGATGCCGAAGACCTGCGCGACGAACAACACGACGCAGCCCTCGTACAGGGCGGTGCCGGCCATGTTCATCGTCGCTCCCAAGGGCAGCACGAAGCCGGCCACCGACGGGCGCAATTGCAGCGTCTCGCGCGCGACCGCGAGGCCGGTCGGCAGCGTCGCGGCGCTGGAACTGGTCGAGAAGGCCGTGACCAGCACCGGCTTGATCATCTGCCAGAACGCGACCGGCCCACGGTCCGTCAGCAGCTTCAGCCACAGCGACATCGTGCCGAACAGGTGCAGCAGCATCACGACGATGCAGCCCAGCACGAAGGCGCCGAGCGCGATCACGATGTCCCAGCCGATCTTTACGACGACGCTGTAGATCATCGCCGGCACCGCATACGGCGCGATCGACAGCGCAAAGTGCACGATCCGCGTCATCAGGTCATTGACGATCTGCAGCCCCGATCGCAACTGGCCGCGCTCGCGCTCCGGCAACCCGGTGGCCGCGGCACCGACCAGGATCGCGAACAGGATCAGCGGCAGCACGTCGCCGAGCGTGTTGCGGTCGTTGCCGATGAAGGCGCCGAACAGGTTGCGCGGCATGAACATCTCGACGACCGTCATCGTCGTGACCTTCGGCGCCGATGCGCGGCGCTCGATGGTCTTCTGCGCCTCGCCGCCGTACTCCTCGAGCAGCGCGGCCTGGGCCTCCGGGTCCATCGCCGAGCCCGGCTCGAGGACGTTCATCATCACGAGCCCGAGCGCGACCGCGATCGCCATGTTCAACGCGAACAGCGTGAAGGTCCGCGCCGCGAGCGGTCCCAGGTGCGACAGCCGCTCGAGCTGCGCGACGCCGGTCGCCAGCGACGCGAACACCAGCGGGATCACGACGAAGAACAGCAGCCGCAGGAAGACCTGGCCCAGCGGGTCCAGCGCGATGGTCGCGAGCTGCCTGGCCGCCTCCAGCACGTCCGGGTAGAGCCCGCCGACCAGCAGAGTCAGCCCGCCGGCCGCTGCGCCGACCACGAGCCCGATCAGGATCCGGTTGGCCAGGCGGGTCGTTGCGTCGGGCGTCATGCGGGACTCCAGGTGCCGGTGCGCGACGGCCGTCATGTTAACCTTTCGGCCACCGCACCGGAGGCCCATGTCGATGCCGGGCGCGCCCACGCGGATCGCCGCATTGCTGCTGGCGGCGCTGGTCGCCGGCTGTGCGACGACGCGCGTCCCCGACCTGGCCAGGCTCTACCAGGCCCATGTGGCCGCGCGACATGCGGCGCCGGTCATCATCGTCCCCGGCGTGCTCGGCTCGCGGCTCGTCGACGGCAGGACCGGAGAGGAAGCCTGGCCCGGCAGCACGGCGCGGCTGCTGACCAGCGGCTATGCGGACCTGGCGCTGGCCATCGATCCCGCCACGCTGGAGCCGGTCGACGACGGGCTCGTCGCGACGGCCCTGTTCGACCGTGCGGCCGGCCAGGACTTCTACGGTCGCGTCGTCGAGGCGCTGGAGCAGGCCGGCGGCTACACGGCCGGGCGGCCCGGCGAGCCGGTCGCGCCGGGCGTCGCGCACTGGTACGCGTTTCCCTACGACTGGCGACAGGACAACGTCGTCACGGTCCGCAGGCTCGACGCGCTGATCGACCAGATACGCCGCGACCACGGCGACCCGGAACTGAAGGTCGACGTCATCGCACACAGCATGGGCGGGCTCGTGGTCCGTTACTACGAGCGCTACGGCACCGCCGACGTGCTGGACGACAATGCCTTCCCGGTCACCGGCGCCGGGGTCCGCAAGCTGCGGCGCATCGTGCTGCTCGGCACGCCGAACCAGGGCTCGGTGTCGGCCGTGCACTCGTTCCTGAACGGCTACCGCGTCGGCCTGTCGCGCCTGAAGCCCGAGGCGATCGCGACGATGCCGGCGATGTACCAGCTGTTCCCGCACCCGCTGGTCGACTGGATCACGACGGTGGACGGGCGCCCGCTGCAGCGCGACGTGTTCGACGCCGGGATCTGGCGCCGCTTCGAGTGGTCCATCCATGACCGCCACGTCCGGCGCCGGATGGCCGAGCAGCCCGGCGCCTGGCCCGAACCCGCGGTATTCGACCGCTGGTTCGAGAAGCGCCTCGAGCGAGCCCGGCGCTTCGTCTGGTCGCTGCTCGTGCCGACCGGCGAGGTGCGGCTGATCGAGCCGCTGGTGTTCGGCGGCAACTGCCTTCCGACGCCGGCACGGGTGGTCGTCGAGGAGTACGGCGGGGACTCGGTCATCCGGCTGCGGCCAGAACAGATCGTCGCGCCGGCGCCGGGCGTCGACTACGAGCGGCTGATGTTCGAGCCGGGCGACGGCAGCGTCACGAAGTCATCGCTGCTCGGCAGGCAGGAGCTGGACCCGTCCGTGCCACGGCACGAGTACGCGAACCTGGAATTCACGCGCGCCTTCTTCATCTGCGAGCACCACGGGCAGCTGACCGGGAACATCAACTTCCTCGACAACCTGCTGCACCACCTGCTGAGCGCGGACTGACTCAGGTGGCGATCGCGGCCCGCGCGACGTAACCGCACCAGACGCAGTCCTCGCCGGGCGGCGGGACCTCGGGACCGGCGATCGTCGCGATCGCGCGCCGGAAGGTCTCCGGCACCCAGTCGTCGTCGCCGTCGTAGGGGACCATGTGCGTCGTGAAGCGCAGCGTGTCGCCGAATTCCGCCGCGTGCTTGTTGCCGTTCGCGTAGACGAACCAGCCGCGGCTGCTGACCTCGAAGCCCTGCCGGCGCACCAGGAACTGGTAAACGTCCATCTGGCGCTGGTAGGACGGGTACAGGCCGGTTGTCGTCGGCGTCGCATCGCGCGAGGTCGCCTTGTAGTCGGCGACGACCAGCTGGCCCGATGCGTCCTGCCACAGGTCGTCGATCGCGCCGTACAGCGTCCAGCCCGTCTCGTCGTCCAGCCAGCGCACGCCGGTGAAATTGTGCCGCCAGGCGTCGAGTTCGGGGTGCGCGAACGGCACTGCATCGAGTCCCGCGAGCTCGAACAGCGGGTGCGGCTGCTGCGCCTCGCGGTAGCGGTCGAACTCGGACTTCAGCAGCGCATCGACCGCGATGTTCAGCGTGTACGGCGGGCTGCCGGGCCGGCGGATGCCGCGCGCGACGTCGAGGTACAGGCAGCGCGGGCATTCGACGAACAGGTCGATCTTCGAGCGGCTCAGCTGGCGGCGCTGCAGGGACCGGCTGGTCATTGTGGCGTCTCTTGGAGAGAGGCCCACCGCGCCGCGATAGTGTGCTGGACTAACCCGTTAAGGGATGGATTCACCCGACCGTGGCGCGACGGGCCCGGGTGAGGATGCCGCCTGTCGAGATCATTTTGCAAGAGGCCGCGACTACAATCGGCGCAAAGGAGGCGCCGCCATGACCGTTCGTCCACACGCGCTCGCATTGCTGATCATCGGAGCCGCGCTGCCCGCGGCGCCGCTCGCAGCCGATCCGGCGACGCCCGAGGCGCTCGCCATCGGCGTTGCGCAACTGCGCCACTCGGTCGGCGACTGGGCGGTCACGACGACATTCTTCGCCGAGGACGGCAGCGTCGCGAACGTCGTGCCGGGGCACTATCGCTTCGAATGGGTCGTTCCAGATCGCGTCGTCGCGGGCCGGTCCGACCTGCCGGAGCTCGGCCGCAGCGCCGGCATCCTTTTCTATGTCCGTGAACGGCACGCTGTGATCGAGATGGTCTCGGTCGGCGCGGACGGGCATTTGTGGGTCATGAGCGGGCCGGTCGACGGCGAGACGCGCTCGACGCCACCGACCGCGCTGGCGGACGGTCGCTCGATGCTGTTGCGCTTCACCCGATTCAACGTGTCACCCGACCGCTTCGAGTCGCGGATGGAGACCAGCTTCGACGGCGGACAGACCTGGCGGCCCGGCAATCACCAGTTGTTCCTGCGCGCAGGCGACAGGTCTAAGATGTAAGCCGATCTGGCACCCGGGCCGCCTGGCGCGGGTGCCGGAATGATCCGACAAGCAAGAATTCGAGGGAGAGAATCATGCGTGGTTTCAAGGAGTTGCTGTCCGCCGCCCTCTGCATCGGCCTGCTCGCCGCCTGCGCCCAGCGCCCCGAGGCGCCGGCCGTGGACCTGGCCGCCGAGGCTGAGGCCATCGAGAGCCGCTCGGCCGAGTGGCTGCAGCTTGCACTGGCCCGGGACGCGGCGGGCATCGCGAACGGCATGTACGCGCCGGACGCCGTGACGATGTTCGATGGAAACGTCAGCCGCGGCACCGCCGAGATCCAGGCCCGCATGGAAAAGGAGATGGCGGAGAACCCGGACTCGACGCTGGCCTGGACGACGAACTCGGTGCAGGTCGCCGCGTCGGGAGACCTCGCCTACGAACTCGGCAGCTGGACCTTTGACCCGGACGGTGCTGGCGCCAAGCCGGGCGTCACGGGCGAGTACGTGACCGTCTGGAAGAAGATGGACGGCACCTGGCGCGCCGTTGCCGACGCCGGTTCGGCGAACCTGCCCGAGGCACCGGCTCCCGCGACCGGCGGCTGACGCTCATGCGGCTGCCGGCCCGCGCGGCAGCCGCACCGTCGAGGCCGGCGCTATTGAACAACACGGCCGGCGCGCCCAGGCCGACGCTCTACCGCGGCCTGCGGCGCATCGACCTGCTGCTGCTTACCGTCAACGTCGTCGTCGGCGCCGGGGTGTTCGCGCTGCCGGGCGCGCTCGCACTGCACGCAGGCGGCTACGCGGTCTGGATATTGCTCGCGGCCTTCCTGCTGGTCGCACTGCTGGCGCTGTCGCTGGCCGAGGTCGCCAGCCGCTTCGACGTGACCGGCGGGCCGCAGGTCTTTGCCGAAGCGGCCTTCGGCCCGCTGGCGGGTTTTGCGGTCGGCTGGCTGCTGGCGCTGTCGCGGGTCGCCGTGTTCGGCGCGATCGCCAGCATCATGCTCGACTACGCCGCCGAACTGTTCCCGCCGCTGGCCGGGCGCGGGCCGCGTGCCGTCGCGCTGACGCTGTTCATGGCAGCACTGGTCGCGTCCAACCTGCGCGGCGTCATGCGCGGCGCCGGGCTGGGCAACTGGCTGACCGCCGCGAAGATCCTGCCGCTCGTGCCGCTCGCGCTGGCCGGGCTGTGGCTGGCCGGCTGGAACGACCTGCCTGCGATGCAGCCGGTCGAGACCGGCGCATTGACGCAGGCACTGCTGGTCGCGTTGTTCGCCTGCTTCGGCTTCGAGCAGGCGGCGATCGTCGCCGGCGAGATGCGCGACCCGCAGCGCGACATGGCGCCCAGCATCCTCGGCGGGCTCGCGATCGCCTGCACGCTGTACCTGCTGCTCGTGTTCGCCTGCTTCGCGCTGGTGCCGGACACGGCGGGCTCGCGGCTGCCGCTCGTCGACGCCGCCATCGCGCTGGTCGGGCCGGCCGGCGGGCAGTTGATGGCCGCAGCCGCCGTGCTGTCCTGTGCCGGCGGGCTGGCCGGCCTGATGCTGGTTGCGCCGCGCATCTTCTACGCGCTGGGCGAGCGCCGCGACCTGCCGGCAGCGCTCGCGTCGGTGCACCCGCGCTACCGGACACCGCATGTCGCGATCTGGGTACTGGGCGTCAGCGCGCTGCTGCTGGCCGTCACCGGCACCTTCACCTACCTCGTCACGGTATTCGTGCTGGCGCGCACGGCCGCCTATGCTTCGACGGCCGGCGCGCTGCTGGTGCTGCGCCGCCGCGAGGGGCCCGCACCGGTACCGATGCCGGGCGGGCGCGCAATCGCCGTCGCGGCCCTCCTCGCCTCCACCGCGATCCTGGCAACGACCTCGCTCGTCGCGCTGCGCGACGTCGCGCTGGTGCTGGCCGCCGGGCTGCTGCTGCGCGCCTGGATGCGGCGCATGGCCCCGCCCGGCCTGCGGAGTTAGACTTCCGGCCCTGCGGCAGGGATGCCGCCAGCGGGACAGGCCCGGTCGCGCAAGGAGGAGTCCCATGCTGCGACGCGACTTCCTGACAAGCTCCCTCACGCTCGCGGCCGCCTGGCCCTGGCGCGGCTACGCGAGCGCCCTGAAACCGGCCGGCGACCTCGCCGCCCGCTCGCTGGACGGCGCGGAACTGGCGCTGCGCGCCTCGTCGGTCGAGGCCTTCGCTGCGAGCCTGCATGGCGGCCTGCTGCTGCCGGTCGACGCCGGCTACGACAAGACGCGCCGGATCTGGAACGCGGCCTTCGACAAGCGCCCCGCGATGATCGCGCGCTGCAGCGGCGCGTCCGACGTCGTGCAGGCGGTCAACTTCGCGCGCGAGCACCGGCTGCTGACCGCGGTGCGCGCCGGCGGCCACAGCCTCTCGGGCAAGTCGACCTGCGAGGGCGGCTTGATGATCGACCTGCAGCCGATGCGCGGCGTCCGCGTGGACCCGCGCGCCCGGCGTGCCTGGCTCGAGGGCGGCAGCCTGCTGCTGGACCTCGACCGCGAGGCCCAGGCTTTCGGTCTCGTCACGACCGCCGGCACTGTCGGTCATACCGGCGCGGCCGGGCTGACGCTGGGCGGCGGCTTCGGCCGGCTCGGCCGGCGCTTCGGCATGAGCTGTGACAACGTCGCATCCTTCGACGTCGTGACCGCCGACGGCCGCTTCCTGCGCGCCAGCGACACGGAGCACCAGGACCTGTACTGGGGCCTGCGCGGCGGCGGCGGCAACTTCGGCGTCGTGACGTCCTTCGAATACCGGCTGCACCCGATGGACCCGGTGATCCTCGCCGGGCACCTGTTCTGGCCCATCGAGCGGGCGCGCGAGGTGATGCGGATGTACCGCGACCTCGCGCCGACGGCGCCCGAGCACCTGCACCTGGAATTGATGCTGAACCGCACGCCCGACGGGCCGCTGGTCGGCATCGAGGCCTGCTGGTCCGGCGAGCATGGCAAGGGGCTCGAATGGCTGAAGGCACTGCGCGCATTCGGACCGCCGACGCACGACTCGATCGGCCCGATGCCCTATGTGAAGTTGCAGACGTCGCTCGACGAAGACCTCTCGGCCGGACGCTATTACTACACGAAGAGCGGCTTCCTCGACCGGCTCACGGACGACGGCATGGATGCCGTGCTCGACGTATTCCTGCGCTCGCCCGCGATCGCGGTGCTGTTCTTCGACCAGACCGACGGCGCCTACCACCGCGTCGCCGCGGATGCGACCGCATTCCCCCACCGCAGCGCGCTGTTCTGGCTGGGTATCGTCGGAATCTGGCCCGAAGCACCTGCGATGCATGAGGGCATCGCGCAGATCCGCGCGGGCTGGCGCGAGCTCGAGCCGCTGACGCAGGGCTTCTACACCAACCTCGCCGGCGAAGAGACGACGGCGGCCAGTTATCGCGAGAACTACGGCCGGAACTTCGAGCGGCTGGTCGCGCTGAAGGCCAAGTACGACCCGATGAACCTGTTCCGGCTCAACGCGAACGTGCCGCCGAGTATCTGAGCGCGGCGCCCCGGGGGGGCTCAATCCCCTCCGGGGCCGCTGGCGGCCTCGCCGCCCCTGGGCCCCCAGAAGAACACCCAGGTCGCGAAGTCGGAACTGAACTCCGTGAAGCGGTGCTCGACGCCGGCCGCGACGAACAGCACGTCGCCGGGCGCAAAGGGGCGGCTCTCGCCGGCGCAGGAGAACCGGCCGGTGCCGGAGATCACGACGTAGATCTCGTCGCGCTCGTGCGGCTGCTGGGGATCGCTGCCGACCGGCCGGTAGATCTCGACCTCCAGCGTGCCGTGGCGGAACAGCGTCGTATAGGTCCCGCCCGCCTCCGCCAGCGCCGCGAGCGCCTGCGCCGGGCTCAGCCTGCCGCAATCGCGATCAGCCGCACTCATCGCGTCAGCGCCCGAAGAACCACCACAGCAGCGCCGCGACGATGATCACGTCGGCGATGATCACCCAGCGGATCACCGTGCGCTTCAGCTCGGCCTGCTGCCGCTCCAGCTGCAGTTTCAGCGCCGGGTCGCGCGAGATGTGGCGGCCCACGCGCGCGCTGGCCTCCTGCAGCCCGATGCCCTCGGACTCGCGCAGGATCCGGATCGCATCGACCTTGCGGCCGGCGGCGATCGCGGCCCTTGCCTCGGCCGGCAGCTCCGGCTCGTTCCCGTCGGCGTCCATCGCTGGTCCCCCCGGTGCCGTTGCGACATTTCAAACGATCCGGGCCGCCGCCTCAATGCCCGCCGCGCACGAAGATGCCGGCAGAGCGCAGCGCCTCGGCCAGCTGCTCCTCGATCCGGATCGCCTCGTCGCGC
>JBFGAO010000036.1:0-8224 GCA_041568095.1 Steroidobacteraceae bacterium
GCCGTCCACGTCGAGCAGCCACAGGTCGCTGCGGCCGCGGTTCGCGTCGAGGTCGGTCTCGCGCAGCGTGTAGGCGACGCGGCGCCCGTCCGGTGACAGCCGTACGTCGCTGACGCGCGCCAGCGTCGACAGGTCGTCGGCGGTCAGGCCGCGCGGCGCAGCGGCCGCAAGGGACGGGAGGGCCGCGAGGGCGGCGGCCAGCAGCAGCAATCTCATCGGGATCTCCAGCGGTCGTTGTCGGGCGGATTCTAGCCGGTCCGGGCGCTGCGCTGCCGGATCAGCCCGAACACGCTCGTGTAGCCGTGCACGAAGGTCGCGCCCTGCACCGGGGCGATCTCGCCGGCGCAGAACATGCCGGCAACCGGCACGTCGGCGAGGCGGCGCAGCGCCGCGGCGTCGTGGCCGGAAATGCCGAACATGCCGCGGCCCCGCCCGACGCAGGAGAACTGCAGCGCGGCCGCCGGTGCCGCGCGGCCCGTGATCGCCTCGCCGAGGCGCTGCTTCAGTTCCCGCGAAGCGGACTCCGCGTCGCGCAGGTGGAACTGCACGATCGCAGTGCGCGCCAGCCGCGACCCGACCCACAGCGCGCCGCTGTCGGGGTCCAGGCCCAGCACGTTGCGGATCAGGAAGTCGCCGGGCGCAACGGTCTGGCCGGGTCCGGGCAGGCCGAGGCCGATGCACAGCGAGCTGCCGAAGCGGGCCTGGTCGCCGGCATCGAGCCCGGAGAAGAGTTCCGCGAGGACCTCGCGCGGGTTGCCGCCGTCCAGCTGCTGCAGCAGGTTGCCGTCGCAGGCGGTCACGAACAGCGGGTCGCCGATCGGCCGGCAACCCTGCGCGACGACCGGGTCGATCACGACGTCGCCGGACAGCGCCAGCAGCACGGCGCCGGAATGGTGGACCGTGCGGTCCGCGAACAGCCGCGCGGCGCCGGGTTCACCCGGCCCGCTGGCGAGGCCGCCGACCACCGGCGCGCCGGGGAAGGCGCGGTCGATGCCCCGGCCGCAGGCCTCGGCGTCGATCGTGGCCGGGTCGGCAAGCAGCATGAAGCTGGCCGCGCTCTGCGGACCAAGGTCCAACAGCCGCCACCAGGCTTCGCGCGACGCGGTCAGTGGCGGCATCGTCGCCTGCTCGAGGTGCAGCACCGTCGCGGTCGCGTCGCCGAGGCCTGCGGCCAGCAGCGCGATGCCGCGCTCGTCCTCCTCCTCGCCGCTGGCGCCGATCAGCCCGTTGGTGCCGCAGCCGACCAGCAGCGCCTCGGCGAGCCAGGGCTCCAGCAGCCGCGGCAGGTGCTCGACGTCGGCACCGTAGTCGGCCGACACGAAGGCGATGACCAGGTCAGGGCGGCTGCCGGAGAACGCGGCGCGCAGCTGCAGCACAGCCTCGGTCGCGGCCGTCTCCAGCCGCGGGGCCGTCGCCATCGCACTCGCCCAGCGCATCACGGCCGCTTCAGCTGCCGGCCGCGAGGCCGACCTCCTCGCGCGCGAGCGTGACCGGTTCCAGCACGGCGGCGCGGACCCACTCGCCGAGGGCCGCGTCCTGCAGCACGGTATCCGCGTACTGCTGGGCCAGCTCGCCCAGCGGCAAGCCGTAGGTCCGGCAGCGCAGCACGACGGGCGCATACATCGCGTCGGCGATGCTGAAGCCGCCGAACAGCCAGGGGCCGGCGCCGGCGTGCTCGCGGCGGCAGGCCGACCACAGCGTGTCGATCCGCCACAGGTCGGCGCGCAGCTCCTCGGTCATCGGCACGCGCCGCGCCGTGGCCCGGGCGTTCATCGGGCAGGCGGCGCGCAGCGCCGCGAAGCCCGCGTGCATCTCGGCGGACAGCGCGCGCGCCGTCGCCCGCTGCACGGGATCGTCCGGCCAGCCGGCGCCGCCGGCCAGCTCCGACGCGTATTCGCAGATCGCCAGCGATTCCCAGATCTGCAGGCTCCCGTCCAGCAGTACCGGCACCCTGCGGGTCGGCGATAGCCGCGGCACCTCGGTCGCGAACTCGGGCGTGTCGAAGTGGTAGAGCCGTTCGGCGAAGCGCAGGCCGAGGTGGCGCAGCAGCAGCCAGGGTCGCAGCGACCAGGAACTGTAGTTGCGGGTGCCGATGACGAGGGTCAGCTCGGGCATGCGCCGGAGCCTGCGCGCCGCGTCGGCGCCGGGTCAAGGGGCGTCGGGGCCGCCGGGCCGCTGCGCGGCGCCCGGGCGCCCTGCGCGCAGTCGCGACAGCGCGCGCCAGGACAGCGCCCAGGCGGCGCCGAAGGCGGCGCTCGCAATCACGATCGCGAACAGCGGCAGCCGGACGTGCCAGGCGAGCAGGCGGACCTCGGTCGATTGCAGGTTCTGCAGCGCGAAGACCGCGAGCAGGATGCCGATCAGCAGGCCAGCGTAGAAGCGCAGCCGGTGCATGGTGCGCCGACTATAGACCCAACCGGGATAGCAGGCAGCGGCGGGGTGCCGCCGCGCTCACTCGGCCTTGCCGACCTTCGTCTTGATCCAGTTGGACAGCCGGCGCAGGTCCTTCTTCTTCTTCCAGCGCTTCTTCATCAGCAGGCCGCTGTCATAGGGGTCGTAGCCCTGCTTGAGGCCCTGCGGGTTTGACTGCACGCGACGGTCGGTCCCGCGGCCGTACTCTTCGCTGAACGCGAGGTTCGGGTCGTTGAGCAACCGGCGCAGCACGTCGTCGCCGGTCCCCGCATAGGGCACCCACACGGCATTGCCGAGTTCGTCGAACTCGATCTTGCCGTGCCCGAGGCGCTGCTCCTGGGCGTAGTGGCTCATCTCCCGCACGTCGTCGGAGATCTTCTTGAACTTGCCTGTGTCGGACATGCGCCCGCCCTGCCAGGGAGGTGAATACGGGCGCCACGTTAGCGCCGGCGGCCCGCCGGATACCTAGATGGGGTTCACATAATCGCGCTCGGGACCCGGGACTGGATGGACATACAGGTACCGGCTAGCATGGGCCCGTGCCCGCTGCCAGCCACCTCGACCGGCTCAACGACGCCCAGCGCCGGGCCGCGACCTTCGGCAGGCGCGACGCATCCGGGGCCTGGCGGGCGCCGCCGCTGCTGGTCATCGCAGGGGCCGGCACCGGCAAGACCAGCACGCTCGCGCACCGGGTCGCGCAGCTGGTGCTGGAGGGCGTCGACCCCGCGCGCTTGCTGCTGCTGACCTTCACGCGCCGCGCCGCGGCCGAGATGACCGGCCGCGCCGAGCGGATCGTCGCCGAGGCATTGCGCGCAAGCCGCCCCGGCCGGGCGCCACCGCCCGTGCGGCTGCCCTGGTCGGGGACCTTCCACTCGGTCGCGAATCGCTTGCTGCGCGAGCACGCGCCGGCGCTGGGGCTGGCATCCGAGTTCAGCGTGATCGACCGTGGCGATGCCGCCGACCTGCTGGACCTGCTGCGGCACGAGCAGGGGCTGTCGGCGCAAAAGCGGCGCTTCCCGCGCAAGGACACCTGCCTCGCGATCTACTCGAAACGCGTCAACAGCGGACAGCCGCTGGAGCGGGTGCTGGCCGACGACTTCCCCTGGTGCGCCGACTGGGACGCCGAGCTGCGGGCGCTGTTCCGCGCCTATGTCGGGCGCAAGCAGGCCAGTGCCGCGCTCGATTACGACGACCTGCTCCTGTACTGGCACGCGCTGATGCAGGAACCCGCGCTCGCCGCAGGGATCGGCCGGCGCTACGACGCGGTGCTGGTCGACGAGTACCAGGACGTCAACGCGCTGCAGGCGGACATCGTGCGTGCGCTGAAGCCGGACGGCGCGGGCGTCACCGTCGTCGGCGACGACGCGCAGTCGATCTACTCGTTCCGCGCCGCGTCGGTCGAGAACATCCTCGGCTTCCCGGAGCAGTACGAGCCGCCGGCCGAGGTGATCGTGCTCGAGCGCAACTACCGGTCCTGCCAGCCGGTGCTGGACGCGGCCAATGCGCTGATCGCCGGCGCGGCGCGACAGTACCGCAAGACGCTGCAGGCCGGGCGCGGCGGCGGTCAGCGGCCGCGGCTCGTGACCGTTGCGGACGAAAGCGCGCAGGCGGCCTATGTCGTGCAGGCGGTGCTGCAGCGGCGGGAGCAGGGTACGCCGCTGCGCCGTCAGGCCGTGCTGTTCCGCAGCGCACACCACAGCGACCTGCTCGAGGTCCAGCTGATGCGCGCCAACATCCCCTACGTCAAGTACGGCGGGCTGCGCTTCCTCGAGGCCGCGCACGTCAAGGACCTGCTCGCGGTGCTGCGCTGGGCCGACAACCCGAGGAACGCGCTGGCCGCATTCCGCGTACTGCAGCTGCTGCCGGGCATGGGTCCGGCCAACGCGGGCCGCTGCTGCGAGCACCTCGCCGCAACGGGGCAGCGGCTGGCGGCGCTGGCGGACTTCGCGCCGCCGCCGGCCACCGCGGACGAGTGGCCGGCGTTCGCCTCGCTGATGCAGTGGCTCGGCGGGCCGGACGCGCCCTGGCCGGGCCAGCTGGAGCGGGTCCGCGCCTGGTACGGGCCGCAGCTCGAGCGGCTGTACGAGTCCGCCCAGGTGCGCGCGGCCGACCTCGAGATGCTGGAGCAGCTGGCGCCGCAGTACGCCGGCCGGGAACCCTTCCTGACCGAGCTCGCGCTGGACCCGCCGCAGGCGACCGGCGACCTGGCCGGGCCGCCGCTGCTCGACGAGGACTACCTGGTGCTGTCGACCGTGCACTCGGCCAAGGGGCAGGAGTGGGACGCCGTGCACGTGCTGAACGTCGCGGACGGCAACTTCCCGTCGGAATTCGCGGCCGGACGCGATGCGGCGATCGAGGAGGAGCGGCGGCTGCTGTACGTCGCGATGACCCGCGCGCGCGACGAACTGCACCTGGTCGAGCCGCTGCGCTACTACGTGACGCAGCAGCCGCGCAGCGGCGACCGGCACGTCTGGGGCGCGCGCAGCCGCTTCCTCGACGCCGCGGTGCTGGCGACGCTGGAGCAGCACGGCTGGCCGGAGGGCGCGGCGCAGGCGCCGCCGCCCGCCGGGGAAACGGCCGCGGCCCGCGTCGACGTCGCGGCGCGGCTCAGGGCGCTGTGGTGAGCAGGGGCCTCAGCGCGCCGACAGCGGCTTGCGGAAGCGCAGCGTGAAGCGGTCGCTCTCGCCGATCGCCGCATAGCGCTCGCGGTCCGCGTCGCCGAGCCGGAAGGTCGGCGGCAGCGTCCAGACGCCCTGCGGGTGGTCCTTGGTGTCGCGCGGGTTCGCGTTGACCTCGCTGCGGCCGATCAGCTCGAATCCGGCGGCCTCGGCCAGCGCGATCATGTAGTCCTCGCGGACATAGCCGGAACGGGCGCGCGCGTCCTGCGGGATCGTATCGAGCGCCCGGTGCTCGACGACGCCGAGGATGCCGCCCGGCTTCAGCGCCGCGTACATCGCCGCCAGCATCGGCTCGGCGGCCTCGCGCGCCATCCAGTTGTGCACGTTGCGGAAGGTCAGGACCATGTCCATGCTGCCCGGCGCCACCGGCTGCAGCGCGCCCGGGTGCTGCAGCGCCGTGACCTCGACCTTGCCGTACAGGTCCGGCCGCGCGGCCAGCTTGTCGGCGTAGGCCTTCAGGCCGTTCAGCACATAGGCATTGTCGGTGTCCGGGTCCCAGCTCGCGGCGACGTAACGGCCGCGGTCGCGCAGCACCGGCGCCAGGATCTCGGTGTACCAGCCGCCGCCACCGGGCCAGACCTCCATGACCGCCATGTCGGCGCGCAGGCCGAAGAACTGCAGCGTCTCGCGCGGGTGCCGCCAGGCGTCGCGGGCGCGGTAGGCGTCGGAGCGGTGGTCGCCGGCGATCGCGCGGTCAATCAGCGCCAGCGTCGCTTCGTCGGTCACCGGCGGGCCGGTGTCGGGCGCGGCCGGCTGGCCGGCACATCCGGCAAGCCACAGCGTGGCGAGGGCTAAGAGCGGCAGCGTCCGGGAGCGGGGGGCTGGCATCGGCGTCTCCATGGTGCGGGTGCGCCGACAAGATACCGGAGGCGGCGCGGCGCCTCCAGCGGCGCGGCTCAGCCGTCGCCGTCCGGCTCGAGGTAGGTGTAGCCGGCCAGCTCGGACTCGTAGAAGCGCTTCAGCGCCTGCCCCTCGGCGACGGACAGGCGGCCGTCGCGCATCGCCCGCTCGCAGTCGCGCGCGAAGCGCGGGTACAGCTCGTCCGAGTCGTACTGCATGTACTTCAGCACCGAATGCGCCGTGTCGCCCTTCAGGATCTCCTCGATCCACCAGCCGTGGTCGTCGTCGAGGCGGATGTGGACGACGTGCGTGTCGCCGAACAGGTTGTGCAGGTCGCCGAGCGTCTCCTGGTAGGCGCCGACCAGGAAGGCGCCGAGGTAGTACTCCTCGCCCTGGCGCAGCTCGTGGACCTCCAGCGCGCGCTTGATGTCGCGCTGCGACACGAAGCGGTCGATCTTGCCGTCCGAATCGCAGGTGATGTCGGCGAGCACCGCGGCGCGCTCCGGGCGCTCGTCCAGCCGGTGCAGCGGCATGATAGGGAACAGCTGGTCGATCGCCCAGCTGTCGGGCAGCGACTGGAAAACCGACATGTTGCAGAAGTAGGTGTCGGACAGCACCGGCTCGAGCCCCTCGAGTTCCTCGGGTACGCGGCCGAGGCGGCGCGTCACGTCACGGACCTTCGCGCAGGTAGCCCAGTACAGCCGCTCGGCGAGGCTGCGCATCTCGAGGTTCAGGTAGCCGAGGCTGAACATCTGCAGGGCCTGTTCGCGAGCCTGCTGCGCGTCGTGCCAGCACTCGACCAGGCGCCGCTCGCTGACCGACGCGTAGGCGTCGAACAGGTCCAGCACCGGCTGCGGCAGGCCGCCGTCGTCGGCCTCCGCGCGGTCCGGCACGCTGAAGCGGTCGAGCCGCGACGCGCCCAGCACGTTGAA
The DNA here is from genome assembly GCA_041568095.1 of Steroidobacteraceae bacterium. Lineage (GTDB taxonomy): Bacteria > Pseudomonadota > Gammaproteobacteria > Steroidobacterales > Steroidobacteraceae > SCUD01. Next base: position 6,863 of record JBFGAO010000036.1, read on the forward strand.
CACCAGCAGGCTGTGGTGCGCGGCGATCGCGCGGCCCGACTCGCTGATGATCATCGGGTGCTTGAGCCCGCGCGCGTTGCAGACGCTCGCGACGCGGTACACGACGTCGCTCGCGTACTCGCGCAGCGAGTAGTTCGTGGACGATTCGAAGTTGCTGCGGGACCCGTCGTAGTCGACGCCGAGGCCGCCGCCGACGTCGATGTACTCGAGGCCGGCGCCGAGACGCGCGAGCTCGGCATAGACCTGCGCCAGCTCGTTGACGGCGTCCTTGACCCGGCGGATGTCGTGCAGCTGCGAGCCCGGATGGCAGTGCACGAGCTTCAGGCAGTCCAGCATCCCGTGCTCGCGCAGCACGCCGACCAGGTCGAGGATCTCGCTCGTGAACAGCCCGAACTTCGAGCGGTCGCCGGCGGACTCGCGCCAGCGCCCGGCGCCCTCGGCGGCCAGCTTGACGCGCACGCCGATCGCGGGGCGCACCTGGTACTTCTCGGCGTGCCTGAGGATGTAGCCGAGTTCGGAGAAGTTCTCGACGACCGGGATGATCGAGCGGCCCAGCTTGGTCGCCAGGATCACGGCCTCGATGTAGCTGTCGTCCTTGAAGCCGTTGCAGATGATCAGCCGGTCCGGCGCGTCCTCGGTCATCGCCATCACGGCGAGCAGTTCCGGCTTCGAGCCGACCTCGAGGCCGAAGCCGAGGTCGGCGCTGCCGCGGTAGACCTCCTCGACGACGAGGCGTTGCTGGTTGACCTTGATCGGGAACACCGCGGCGTAGCGGTTCTGGTACTCGTTCTCGGCGATTGCGGCCGCGAAGGCATCGTGCAGCGAGCGCAGGCGGTCGCGCAGGATGTCCGAGAAGCGCAGCACCATCGGCGCCGTCAGGTCGCGGGCGCGCAGCTGCTCGACGACCTCGAACAGGTCGATTTCCCTGGCTTCGTCCTTGCCGGGCCGCACGACCAGGTGGCCGGCTCCGTTGATCGCGAAGTACCCGCCCCCCCAGCTGCGGACCGAGTACAGGTCCTCGGAATCCTCGATGCTCCAGGGCCGGGGAGTCGTCACGTTGCGCGCCGTCCTCTCCAATTTCGCCACCGCTGCCATTCCCGGGCGCGGACGATACCAGATCGGCCACGCAAGTAAATCGAGTCCTCAGGCGCCGCCGGTCGCAACCGGCCGCGCCGGGTCGCGTATCCACTCGCTCCAGGAGCCCGCGTACAGCCGGGCGCCGTCGACGCCGGCGACGGCGAGTGCGAGCAGGTGGTGGCAGGCCGTGACGCCCGAGCCGCACATGCAGACGACGTCGCTGCCGTCGCGGCCGCCCCGATCGCCGAGATGGACGACGCGACGATCCTCGCCGACGTAGACCGC
>JBFGAO010000037.1:0-8205 GCA_041568095.1 Steroidobacteraceae bacterium
ATGCGGCGGATCCGCGACGAGGAGTCGGTCAGCTCGCTGTACGTGGATTGAGGGGGAGCGATCCCCTGCAACGGCAGCCGCCGGGGGGTCCGGCGGCGCCGCAGACGGTCGGTCGGACCTGGTCGCGGGACGCCCGATCCAGACAACTGGAGTGACACAGACATGAAGACATCTTTCGAACTCGTCGCCGAGTTCCGGGATGACCAGGGCAAGGGTGCGAGCCGCCGCCTGCGTCGTCTCGGCAAGGTCCCGGCGATCCTTTACGGCGGTCGCAGCGACGCGCGTGCGCTCGCGCTCGACCACCACAAGCTGGCGCAGCTGCTGGACAACGAGCGCTTCTACTCGACGATCCTGAGCCTGCGGGTCGGAGACCAGACGCAGCCGGCGGTGCTGAAGGACCTGCAGCGCCACCCGTACAAGAACCAGGTCATGCACGTCGACTTCCAGCGGGTTCTCGAGGACGAGAAGATCCGGATGATCGTGCCGCTGCACTTCAAGGGCGCGGCCGAGTCCGAGGGCGTCAAGACCCAGGGCGGCCAGGTCTCGCACGTCCGCAACGACGTCGAGGTGTCCTGCCTGCCGAAGGACCTGCCGGAGTACATCGAGGTCGACATCTCGGGCCTGCAGCTGAACCAGGTCGTGCACCTGTCCGAGCTGAAGCTCCCGGACGGCGTCGAGCTGGTCGAGCTCGCGGCCGGCCGCGACGCGGCAGTCGTCTCGATCCATGCGCCGCGCGTCGAGGAAGAAGAGAAGCCCGTCGTCGAGGAGGCCGCCGAGGCCGCCGCGCCGGGCGCCGCGGCACCGGGTGCCGAGGGCAAGGACGAGAAGCAGGCCAAGGAAGGCAAGGACGCGAAGGAAGGCAAGGACGCCAAGGAAGGCAAGGACGCCAAGGACGCCAAGAAGGGCGACTCGAAGAAGTAAGCGGCCGCCTGCGGCCGGACGGCGGGGCCGCCTCGCGGGCGGCCCCTGCCTTTTGCGCCGGCGCCGCGGCAAGGGGTGGGGCGGATGGCAGGAGTCCCGTTGCGTCTGGTCGTCGGCCTGGGGAACCCGGGCGACGAGTACGCGCAGACGCGCCACAACGCCGGCTTCTGGTTCGTCGACGGGCTGGCGGCGCGGCATGGCGGGCGGCTGAAGCCGGAGCGCCGCTACCACGGTGATGCTGGCCGCATCGGCGTGGCGGGCACGGAACTGTGGGCGCTGAAGCCGATGGCGTTCATGAACCGCAGCGGCCTAGCGGTGCGCGCGATCTGCGACTATCTGCAGGTCTTGCCCGCCGAGATGCTGGTCGCGCATGACGACCTGGACCTGGCGCCCGGCACCGTGCGGCTCAAGCGCGGCGGCGGCGCCGGCGGGCACAACGGCCTGAAGGACATGATCAGCCATGTCGGCGACGACTTCTGGCGGCTGCGCTTCGGCATCGGCCACCCGGGCAGCCGCGACGACGTGATCGACTACGTGCTGGAACGCGCGCGTCCGGTCGAGGAGCGGCTGATCCGCGAGGCGATCGAGCTCGCGGTCGCGGAATTCCCGCGGCTGCTCGCCGACGGCGCCGAGAAGATGATGAACCGGCTGCACGCGCCTCCGCCGGAGGCGGCGCCGGGCAACGACGGCGGCTGAGGCCGCCAGGGGAAGCGATGGGAATCCGATGCGGAATCGTCGGCCTGCCTAACGTCGGCAAGTCGACGCTGTTCAATGCGCTGACCCGGGCGCAGATCGCGGCCGAGAACTACCCTTTCTGCACGATCGATCCGAATCTCGGCATCGTGCCGGTGCCGGACCCGCGGCTCGCGAAACTGGCGCAGATCGCGAAGCCCGAAAAGGTGATCCCGACGACCGTCGAGTTCGTCGACATCGCCGGCCTCGTCGCCGGCGCCTCGCAGGGCGAGGGACTCGGCAACAAGTTCCTGTCGCACATCCGCGAGGTCGACGCAATCGCGCACGTCGTGCGCTGCTTCGAGGACGACGACGTCGTGCACGTGTCGGGGCGCGTGGACCCGTCCTCCGACGTCGCGACGATCAACACGGAGCTGGCGCTCGCCGACCTCGAGACGCTCGAGCGCGCCGTCGCGCGCGCGGACAAGGCCGCCAAGGCCGGCGACAAGGACGCGGTCCGCTGGCGTACGACGCTCGACCGGATCCGTGCGCAGCTGGACACCGGCGCGCCGGTGCGCGCGCTGGACTTCGACGAGTTCGAGCGTCCGCGGCTGGCCGAGCTGCATCTGCTGACCGCGAAGCCGGTCATGTACGTCGCCAACGTCGCCGAGGACGGCTTCGACGGCAACCCGCGCCTCGACGCGCTGCGCGAGCTGGCCGAGGCCGAGGGCGCCGAGGTCGTGCCGGTCTGCGCGGCGATCGAGTCCGAGATCGCACAACTGGACGAGGCCGACCGCGCCGCCTTCCTCGCCGACCTGGGGCTCGAGGAGCCGGGGCTGAACCGGATCATCCGCGCCGCGTACCGGCTGCTGGGACTGCAGACCTACTTCACGGCCGGCCCGAAGGAAGTACGGGCCTGGACCGTGCGCAGCGGCGCGACGGCGCCGCAGGCGGCCGGCGTGATCCACACCGACTTCGAGCGCGGCTTCATCCGCGCCGAGACGATCGCCTACGACGATTACGTCACTTGCCGCGGCGAGTCGGGGGCCCGCGAGGCCGGCAAGCTGCGCCTCGAGGGCAAGGACTACCGGGTCCGGGAGGGCGACGTCATGCACTTCCGGTTCAACGTCTGACGGGGATCCGCCCATGCGCCGATTGCTGATGTCCCTGCTGCTGGCCTGGAGCGCGCCGCTCTGGGCCGCGGACTACGTCCCGCCGCCCGGCGAGGGCTGGGCCTGGCGCAGCGCGGCAGACGCCGGCTTCGACGCCGGGCGCCTGCAGGCAGCGATCGACTTGGCCGTGGCCAGCGAGAGCGCGGCCTCGCGGGACCTCTCGGTCACGATCGCCGAGTCCTTCGGGCGCGAGCCGGTGCGCGGCATCCTCGGCCCGGTGCGCCCGCGCGGCGAACCGACTGGCGTGATCCTGCGCCGCGGCTACCTCGTTGCAGAGTGGGGCGAGCCCTGGCGCCCGGACATGACTTTCAGCGTGACGAAGAGCCTGCTGTCGGCCGTCGTCGGCGTCGCGCACGAGCGCGGCCTGATCCCGGACCTGCACGCGCCGGTCGCGGCGCAGGTGCAGGGCGGCTGGTTCGATGACCCGCACAACGCGCCGATCACCTGGGACATGCTGCTGCGCCAGACCAGCAACTGGCGCGGCACGCTGTGGGACCGGCCGCACTGGGCCGACCGGCCGGTCGGCGACGACCCGGCCGCGTGGCCGACCGCGCCGTTGCCGCCGCCGGGCGAGGGCTGGAAGTACAACGACGTGCGCGTGAACCTGCTGGCGCTGGCCGCGACGCTGGCCTGGGGCGAGGCGCTGCCGGTCGTCGCCGAGCGCGAGATCCTGGGCCCGATCGGCGCCAGCGACGGCTGGGAATGGCACGGTTACGGCAATTCCTGGGTCGATGTGGGCGGGCGACGCCTGCAGTCGGTCAGCGGCGGCGGCCATTGGGGCGGCGGCCTGTTCATCAGCGCCCGCGACCTCGCGCGCTTCGGCCTGCTGTTCCTGCGCGGCGGTCGCTGGGGCGAGCGGACGATCTGGTCGGCGGACTGGCAGGATTACGCGGCGACGCCGACCCCGCAGAACCCGGGCTACGGCGTCATGAACTGGTTCCTGAACGGTGACCGCCAGCTGCTGCCGGCTGCGCCGGCCAGTGCGGTCGCACACCTGGGCTTCGGCAGCAACCTGGTCTACGTGGACCGGGACAACGACCTGGTTGTCGTCGCGCGCTGGATCGAGCGCGCGCGGATGGGCGAGTTCATCGCCGCGGTGCTCGCGGCGCTGGAAAGCCAGCCGGCGGCGCAGGCGACCGCGACCGTGGATCATGACGCGCGGCTGGCGGCCTTCTTCGAGGAGGTGTTCCAGCGTGAGCTGCAGAGCAGCCCGGTCTTCCAGTCGCAGCTGGGCCTCAAGGGGCCGGACTACGGCCGCTGGGACGATTTCTCCGACGCCGAGGCGCGCCGCCGCAACGAGCTGCGGCGCCAGGACCTGGAGCGGCTGCGCCGCGACTTCGACTACGCAAGGCTCACGCGCCCGGCGCAGATCAGCTACCGGATATTCGAGTACCTGCAGGATCGCGCGCTTCGCAACTTCCGCTGGCGCCACCACGCCTACGCGTTCTCGACGCAGAGCAACCCCGCCAGCTTCCCGGTCACCTTCCTGCGCAACGTGCACCGCGTCGATGACGTCGCCGACGCCGAGGCCTACGTCTCACGGCTCCGCGGCCACGAGACCCTGACCGCGCAGTTCCTCGACGGCATGCGGCGCTCGACGGAGATCGGCGTCGTGCCGACGTCGTTTTCCTTCGACCCCGTGCTCGAGGACAGCCGCGCGCTGCTCGCCGGCGCGCCGTTCGACGACAGCGGCACGGACTCGGCGCTGTGGGCGGACTTCCAGGCAAAGGTCGGCAAGCTCGAGGCCAGCGACGAAGAGAAGGAGCGGCTGCTGGCCGAGGCTCGCGACGCGCTGACCGGCCCGTACCGCCGCAGCGTCGAGGCCTGGATCGCTGCGGTCGAGGCGCTGCGGCCAAGATCGCCGGGCCCACATGGCGTCTGGAAGCTCCCGGACGGGGAGGCGTACTACCGCTCGCGGATCGACCACCACACGACACAGCCGGACCTGTCGGCCGACGAGATCCACGCGATTGGCCTTGCCGAGGTCGCGCGGATCCGCGGCCAGATGGAAGTCATCCGGCGCCGGGTCGGTTTCGACGGCGACCTCGACGCCTTCTTCGAGCACCTGCGCAGCCATCCGTCGAACTTCTTCCCGGACACGCCCGAGGGCCGCCAGGCCTACCTGGACCAGTCGAAGGCCTACATCGACGCGATCTACTCCGACGTCGGCGACTGGTTCCGGCTGCTGCCGAAGGCGCCGCTCGAGGTCCGCGCCGTCGAGCCCTGGCGCGAGAAGACGGCACCGGTCGCCTTCTACAACCAGCCGTCCCTGGACGGCAGCCGTCCCGGCATCTATTACGTGAACATGAAGGACATGGGCGCGGTGCAGAAGCACCAGATCGAGACGATCGCCTACCATGAGGGCGCGCCCGGCCATCATTTCCAGATCGCGATCCAGCAGGAACTGACCGGCGTGCCGCAGTTCCAGCGCTTTGCGCACTTCGGCGCCTACATCGAGGGCTGGGGCCTCTACGCCGAACTGCTGGCGCGCGAGATGGGGCGCTTCGCCGATCCGCTGCAGGACTTCGGCCGGCTGCAGGACGAGATGCTGCGCGCGGTGCGCCTGGTCGTGGACACCGGCGCGCACGCCAGGCGCTGGACCCGCGAGCAGGTGATCGACTACATGCTTGCGAACAACCCGATGACGCGCGAGGAGGCGGCCAAGGAAGCCGAGCGCTACCTCGACAACCCGGGCCAGGCACTCGGCTACAAGATCGGGATGCTGAAGATCCTGGAATTGCGCGAGCGCGCCCGGTCCGCGCTCGGCGAGCGCTTCGACATCCGCGACTTCCACGACGTCGTGCTCAGGAACGGCGCACTGCCGCTGGCGATCCTCGAGGAGCTCGTGGACGCCTGGATCGCGTCGGTACCGGCCGGCTGACGGCCCGCGGCGGGCATGGCGCCCGGTTGCCTTGACAGGCAGCCGGGGCGTCCGGACAATCGCGCCTCCCCGGGGGCCACCTTCCCGCCGCGTGGCTAGGTAGCTCAGCTGGTTAGAGCACGGGATTCATAACCCCGGGGTCGAGAGTTCGAGTCTCTCCCTAGCCACCACCTTTTCGCGTCATTGAAGCGTTCAGGCCGTCCGGCGTGCCGATCCGGCGGCGGCGGTCACGTCCGCGAACGCGCGCTCCAGCAGGTCCAGCCCTTCGTCGACGACCGCATCTTCCGCCGTCAGGGGGACCAGGATGCGGATCACGTTGCCGTACACGCCACAGGACAGCAGGATCAGCCCCAGCTCGCGGGCGCGCGTCGTCAATGCCTTCGTCAGCTCGGCGGCCGGCTTGTGCGGGTCGCCGTCCTCGCAGAGCTCGAAGGCGATCATCGCACCGAGCCCGCGCACCTCCGCGATCTCCCGGTGCTTTGATGCGAGCTTGCGCAGCCGCGCGATCAGCCGCGCGCCGAGCCGCTCTGCGCGCTGCAAAATTCCTTCCTCGTCGAACACGTCCAGCACCGCGAGCGCCGCGGCGCAGGCGACCGGATTGCCGGCGTAGGTGCCGCCGAGCCCGCCCGGCGCGACGGTGTCCATGACCTCGGCGCGCCCGACGACGGCGGAAAGGGGCAGGCCTCCGGCGATCGACTTCGCGACCGTCGTCAGGTCGCCGGCGACGCCGTAGTGCTCCATCGCGAACATCCGCCCCGTGCGGCCGACGCCGCTCTGGATCTCGTCGGCGATCAGCAGCATGCCGTGCCGGTCGCAGAGCTCGCGCAGCCGAAGCACGAAGTCCTTCGGCGCGACGCAGAAGCCGCCCTCGCCCTGCACTGGCTCGAAGATCATCGCCGCGACGCGCTCGGGCTCGATGTCGTACTTGAACAGGAACTCGACGGCCGCCAGCGAGTCGTCGACCGACACGCCATGCAATTCGTTAGGGAACGGCGCGTGGTAAACGTCTGCGGGGAAGGGCCCGAAGCCGGCCTTGTAGGGTTGCACCTTGCCGGTCAGCGCGAGCGCCAGCAGCGTGCGGCCATGGAAGCCGCCGGAGAACGAGATCACGCCCGGCCGCCCGGTCGCGGCGCGCGCGATCTTGACCGCATTCTCGACCGCCTCGGCGCCGGTCGACAGCAGCAGTGTCTTCTTCGGGCCGGGGCCGGGCGCGAGGCGGTTCAGCCGCTCGCAGACCTCGACATAGGGCTCGTAGCCGGTGACCTGGAAGCAGGCGTGCGTCAGCCGCTCGAGCTGCGCGCGCACGGCGGCCAGCACCTTGGGGTGCCGGTGGCCGGTGTTCAGCACGGCGATGCCGCCGGCGAAGTCCACGTAGCGCTGGCCGTCGGCGTCCCACAGCAGCGCATTCTCGGCGCGGTCGATAAAGACGGGCTGTGCCGTCGAGACGCCGCGCGCGACGGCGGCGTTGCGGCGGGCGAGCAGCGATTCATTCCTCTTCACGGGCACCTCCTGGGCTGCGCGCAGTTTAACGCAGTGCGGCAGGCACGGCCCGGGACCCGTGGACGATGCGGATTTCGCGGCTGCGGCGACCGTGCCAGCATGGCTGCTGCAACAGGAGGGATCCATGGACATCCAGCGCATTCTCGTCGCGGTCGCCGATTGCAGCGACAGGACATCGGCGGCGCTAGGCAAGGCGGCGGCGCTTGCCGGGCGTTTCGACGCCTCGGTCACGCTGTTCCACAGCCTGTACAGCCCCTACGTCGCCGGCGAGCAGTTCAACGACCCGGAGGCGCTGCAGAAGGACATCGAGGGCGCCGTCAACGCGCGCAAGCAGCAGCTGGCGAAGCTCGCAAAGCCGATGGAAAAGGCGGGAATCAAGGTGCACCTGCGCGTGCGCTGGGACTACCCGGTGCACGAGAGCATCGTCCGCGAGGCGATCCGCGAGAAGACCGACCTCGTCGTCGCCGAGAGCCACCGGCACACGCGCGCGGCGCGGATCGTGCTGTCGAATACCGACTGGCAATTGATCCGCCTGTGCCCGGCGCCGGTGCTGTTCGTCAAGACCGCGCGGCCCTATGACCGCGCGGCCGTCGTCGCCGCGGTCGATCCGCTGCATGCCCACGCGAAGCCAGAGGCGCTCGACGACTCGATCCTCGCGCTCGGCAACCGGCTGGCCGACGCCTTCGGCGGCAAGCTGCACGCGATGCATGCCTACCTGCTCGCGACGCCGTTCACGTCCGGCGTGCTGATGGAGCCCGTGCCGCTGCCGGCGAAGATCTCCGAGCAGCAGCTGGCGCAGGTGCGCAAGGCCTTCGACCGGCTGGTCAGGCGCTACGACCTGCCCGACCGCCGCCGCCACCTGCGCGCCGGAAGCGCAGCCGAGGAAATCGTCGACGTCGCCGAAAAGACCGGCGCCGGCGTCGTCGTGATGGGCGCGGTCTCGCGCAGCGGCCTGAAGCGGCTGTTCATCGGGAGCACGGCGGAGCGCGTCATCGACCAGCTGCCCTGCGACGTGCTGGTGCTGAAGCCGGCGGGATTCAAGTCGCCGGTGCCGCGCAA
>JBFGAO010000038.1:0-8101 GCA_041568095.1 Steroidobacteraceae bacterium
CGGCTGGTGCCGTCGGGCATCAGGCCCTGGCCCTGGGTCGCCCGGATCGCCGTGCACAGGTTGGTCTTGCGCGAGGTGCAGGATTTGCACTCGCGGCATTCCGGCGTATAGAGCGGGATCACATGGTCGCCCTTGCGTACCGAGCGGACGCCCGGGCCGGTGTCGACGACGACGCCCGCACCCTCATGGCCGAAGATGACCGGGAACAGCCCTTCGGGGTCGGCACCGGAACGCGTGAACTCGTCGGTGTGGCAGACGCCGGTCGCGCGGATCTCGACCAGAACCTCGCCGGCCTTCGGCCCGTCAAGGTCGACGGTGACGACTTCCAGCGGCTTTCCCGCCTCCCACGCGACGGCAGCTCTGGTCTTCATCGATGGCCTCCCCGCCCGCTCATCCCATGTGCAAGCCGCCGTTCAGCGAGAAGTCGGCGCCTGTCGCGAAGGCAGATTCGTCGGAAGCGAGCCAAGCGACGATCGACGCGATCTCCTCCGGCGTGCCGAGCCGGCCGACCGGGATCGTCCTGACGATGGCATCCAGTACGTCCGGCTTCATGGCCCGCACCATGTCGGTGCCGATGTAGCCGGGCGACACCGTATTGACGGTGACGCCCTTCGCCGCGACCTCCTGCGCCAGCGCCATCGTGAAGCCGTGGATGCCGGCCTTCGCAGTCGAGTAGTTCGTCTGGCCAAACTGGCCCTTCTGGCCGTTGACCGACGAGATGTTGATGATCCGGCCCCAGCCGCGGTCGAGCATGCCGTCGATGACCTGCTTCGTGACGTGGAACAGGCTGTTGAGGTTGGTGTCGATGACCTTGTGCCAGCGCTCGAAGGTCATCTTGCGGAAGGTGCCGTCGGCAGTGACGCCGGCGTTGTTGACCAGCACGTCCACCTCGGCGAGCTCCTCGCGCACCTTCTGGAAGGCCGCGCGCGTCGACTCCCAGTCCGCGACATTGCCCTCGGAGGCGTGGACGTCGAAGCCCTGCTCGCGCATGTCGGCGAGCCAGCTGTCCTTGCGCTTCGACCCCGGCCCGCAGCCCGCGACCACCCGGAATCCCTCGGCGCACAGCCGCTTGCAGATCGACGTGCCGATGCCGCCCATGCCGCCCGTCACGTAAGCCAGTCTTCCGCTCATCATCGCCTCCTGCCGTCGGAGCGGCCGTCCGGGTCCGCCGCAGCGCGCAGTTTACGACGGCCGGCAGGCCACTGACGGGGACGGGCTCCGGCTATGTTCTGGTGGCTACCGCCACGCGCCGCCGCCGCGGCCGCTTGACGGCAACGGCTTCGGGAACCCGGCGCGGCGCCTCGGTCGCGAGCTCGTCGCGCAGCCAGGCGCGGAAGGCGTCACCCTCGCGGCCCAGCGGGGCGCCGGCGTGCCAGGTCACGTAATAGCCAAAGTTGTCCGGCACCGACAGGTCGAACAGGCGGACCAGCCGGCCAGAGGCCAGGTCGTCGATGACGAACAGGCTGCGCGCCAGCGCGACGCCCTGCCCCGCCAGTGCCGCCTCGAGGACCAGGCCTGAGTCCGACAGCATCAGCCCGCGCGACGGCTCCTTGATCCGCAAGCGCGCCGCGTGCAGCCACGGCGACCAGGGCTGCCAGGCGTGCCGGAGCAGCCGGCAGCGAGCGAGATCGGCCGGCCGCGCGATGCGTTGCGCATCGCGATAGGCGGGCGTGCAGACCGGAAACAGCACCTCGCCTGCCAGCCGCTCGCAGACGGAGTTTGGCCACTCGCCGCCGCCGTAGCGCAGCGACACGTCGATGCCGTGGGTCAGGAAGGCGCCGAGGTCGGCGGTCGAGCGCACCTCGACGGCGATGTCCGGGCAGCGCTGCGTGAAGCGCTCGATCCGCGGGATCAGCCAGCGCGTCGCCAGCGACGGGTGCACGCTGATCACCAGCCTGCCCGGGGTCGGGCGCGCCCGTTCCGGAATCGCGCGCTGCAGCAGCGCCAGCGCCTCCCGGACTTGCGCGAGCAGCGTCACCGCCTCGCGCGTCGGGCTCATCGCCCGCCCGGTCCGGTGAAACAAGGTCATACCGAACTCGTCCTCGAGCTCGCGGATCCGGTGGCTGATCGCGCCGTGCGTGACACCCAGTTCCTCGGCCGCGGGCGAGTAACTCTGCCGCCGGGCGGCGGCCTCGAAGGCCCTCAGGGTCTGCATCGACGGGAGACGCTTCATGACCGTATTGTTACCGGAGTTCACAGGTCTGGCCAAATGATATCGATTGCCTGCGGCCACCCCGGTCGCAGAATTGGACCGTGGTCGCTTGAGGGGGCAAGGACCGGATGGCCAGCAGCGCATCGGCCGCCAGCGTGGCGCTGCCAGCGGCGCCTGCCGCGGGCTTCTCGTCCCGTTACGCCTGGTACGTCGCGGGCCTGCTGACGCTGACCCAGATCGTCTCCTACATCGACCGCTTCCTGCCGAGCCTGCTGATCCAGCCGATCAAGAGCGACCTCGGGCTCAGCGACTTCCAGGTCGGCCTGCTGCTCGGGCCCGCGTTCGGGATCTTCTACGTCTTTGTCGGCGTGCCGATCGGCTGGCTGGCGGACCGCTACAGCCGTCGCGCGATCCTCAGCGTCGGCATCAGCATCTGGTGCGCGATGACGGCGGCGGCCGGCCTCGTGCGCGGCTTCGTGCCGCTGTTCGTCGCGCGCCTCGGCGTCGGACTCGGCGAGGCCGCAGTCGCGCCCTGCAGCATCTCGCTGATCAGCGACTACTTCTCGCGCGCGACGCGCAACCGCGCGCTGAGCCTGTTCATGGCCGGGACCTTCCTCGGCGCCGGCACCGCTTTCCTGTTCGGCGGGCCGATCGTGCACATGATCGCCGACCTGCCGCGCTGGACGCTGCCACTTGTTGGCGAGCTTGCCCACTGGCAGATGAGCTTCGTGATCATCGGCGTGCCCGGGTTGCTGCTGGCGGCGCTGATGTTCACGATCCGCGAGCCGGTGCGCCAGGATCAGGTCGTCGGCGGCCTGCAGGCCGGTCCCGGCAGCGCCGCGACGCTGCGCGACGCCTTCTCGTTCATCCTGCAGCGCTGGAAGGCCTTCGGCGCGCTGTTCGTCGGCTCTGCCTCGGTCGTCACGATGGGCTCACTGGTGTTCTGGAATGTCGCGCTGTTTGAGCGCGTCTGGGGCTGGAACGTCCGCGATGTCGGCATCGCAACCGGCGTGCTGTTCCTGGTCGGCGGCACGATCGGCACGCTGCTCGGCGTGCGGCTGACCAACCGCTGGATCGCGGCCGGCCACAAGCACGCGACGCTCCGGGCGCTGTGGACCGGGCTCGTGATCTGCGTGCCCGGCTTTGCGCTGTACGCGGTGATGCCGACGCCCGAACTGGCGATCGCCGTGCTGCTATTCGCATTCATCGGGCAGGCGATGTCGGCCGCGGCCGGCCCGGCGACGCTGACGCTGATCGCGCCGGGCCAGATCAAGTCGCAGGCGACGGCGATCTATTACCTGACCATCGGCATCACCGGGCAGTTGCTCGGACCGCTGCCGGTCGGGCTGATGACGGACCTGTTCGGCGATCCTGCCGACATCCGCTACGCGATGACGATCCAGGCGAGCGTCGTCGGGACGCTGGCGCTGGTGCTGGTCGCGACCGGCTTCGGCGCCTACCGGCGCTGCGTCGTCGAGGTCGAGAGCCGCATCCAGCCGCTGCCGCAGGGAGCCGCGCATGGTTGAGCCAGCACGCGGCCGGCTGGAAGAGATCATCGGCGTCACCTGGACCGTGCCGGACCTGGCTGCCGTCGAGCAGGCCTACACGCGATGGCTCGGCTACATGGTCGTCGACAGCGGCAAGCTCGGCGCCGACGCCGCGACGACCTGGGGCTGCCCTGCCGAGGCCGGCCGGCCCTACCTCGTGCTGCAACCGGAGAGCGGCGAGGCGGTCTGGCTGCGCTTCGTCGAGAAACCGGACGCAGCCGGCTGGCAGGCGCTGACGACGCATGGCTGGAACGTCGCGGAATTCGTGGTCCAGGACGTCGACGCACTCGCGAGCAGCTTCGAGGGCTCGCCGTTCCGGATCATCGGCCCGCCGGCCAGCCTGCAGCGCTTCCCGATGATCCGGGCGATGCAGGCGCTGGGCCCGGCCGGCGAATGCCTCTACTTCACGCAGGTCGGCCCGGGCAGCGGACTCGACCTCGCACGGGCCGAATCCTTCGTCGGACGCGTGTTCATCGTCGTCGCGGGCGGCCCGGACATCCGGCGCCTGTTCAGCACCTACCTGCGTTTCGAGAACGACGTCGACCCGCCGGTGTCGACACGCGTGCGCGTGATCTCGGCGGCCAACGGCCTGCCCGAGGACACGACCCACGCGCACGGCCTGGTCAAGCTCGGCGCCGGCACGCTGATCGAGCTGGACGAATACCCGCCGGTCACCCGCCCCCGCGCCTGCGCCGACGGCCGCTTGCCGCCCGGCATGGCCATTGTCAGCTTCCGTCTCGGCGGCGCCGACCCGGCGGACTACGGGCCGGTCGGCCCGGCGCTGTTCCCGGGCACAGGCAAGGCCTCGACCTGCATTCGCGGCTGCGCCGCCGAGCTGGTCGAGCTGGTGGAGCGCTGACGGTGGCGATCGGAATCGAGCAGCAGGCCCGACTCGACTTCGCACTGGTGCTGCGGCGGCGCTGGGCCGACCGTGTCTACCCGCAGCTGCGCCGCGAATTCGAGCAGGCCGGCCACGGCAGCGACGTCACGACGACCGTGCATGCGCTGCCGTCATATCCGGCCTTTGCCTGGCTGGAGCGCGGCGCGCAGAAACTGCTGTGGCGCGCGGTCGATGACGCTGTCACCGGCGAGCCGCAGCCCGCCAACGCGACCGGGCCGGCCCGCGCCGTCCTCGATCCGGCGCTGAAGCTGCCCGGCTGGTACACCGAGTGGGACATCCACCTGCAGCCGGGCGGCGTGTGGTCCAGTGAGCGCGCGGCGCGCAGCTACGAGCTCGGCGCCCGGCTCGTGATGCTCGGCGAGAATGACGACTACCAGTTCCATCGCCTGTTTGTCGAGACCGCTGTGCCGCGACGCCCCTACCGGCGCATCGTCGACCTCGGCTGCGGCTTCGGGAAGTCCACCTGGCCCTTCAAGCAGGCCTTCCGCGACGCGGAGGTCATCGGCATCGACCTGGCCGCTCCGTGCCTGAGCCTTGCCGCGGAGCGCGCCAGCGAGCGCGCGCTCGAGATCGAGTTCCGCCAGGCCGATGCAACCACCACCGGGCTCGAGGCCGGCTCGGCCGACCTGGTCACGTCGACGATGCTGCTGCATGAACTGCCGCCCAAGCTGCTGCCGCGGCTGTTCGAGGAGGCAGCCCGGCTGCTGGCACCCGGCGGGCTGCTGCGCTTCCTCGATTTCCAGCTCACCGGCGACCCGTTCCGCGACCTGGCGATGACCGAGCACGGCAGCCGCAACAACGAGCCCTTCATCGCGCCGATGATGCGCGCCGACACGGCCCGGATGGCGCAGAGCGCAGGCCTGGGCGGCGTGCGCTGGCTGGCCTTTGACGAGCGTGGCGCAGGGCTGCTGGACGAGCTGCGCTGGCCGCGGCGCGAGGAGTGGCACTTTCCCTGGGCGGTGCTGGAAGCGGAGAAGCCGTCATGACGCAGCGCGATGACGCGCCGGACAATGCGCAGCTGTGCGGGCTCGTGTTCGAGCTGGCGTCGCAGCTGCACGTCGAGCGGGCCCGCCGCCTCGCGCTCGAGGCGGCGCTGGTGCGCGCGGGCCTGCTGCCTGCCGGCGCCATCGAGGCGCTCGCCGGGGATGCCGCGCTGCGCGAACGGACGCTCGAGCAGCTGGAGGCCTCGATGGCGGCCCTGGTGCGCTTGCTGACCGAAAATCCCGACCCGCGGCGACCGCTGCGCGATGCGGCCGCGGAACCAGGAAGCAAAGGAGGCTGACCGTGGCCAGACCATGGATCGAGTTCATCCAGTCGCAACGGCTGCCCTGGCAGTCCGAGGACTTCGGCGGCCTGCGGCCGGGCCTGCAGGCCAAGCGCCTGAGCGCCGACTCCGCCAGCGGTGCCTGCAGCCTGCTGGTGCGCTATCCGGCGGGCTTCCGTGCCGACGGCGGCGCGCTGACGGCCGACGACGAGTTCCTGGTGCTGGACGGCGCACTGCGCATCGGAGGGCGCGACTACGGCCCGATGGCCTACGCGCACCTGCCGGGCGGATATCGCAGCGGCGAATGGAGCAGCCCGGAAGGCGCCATCGTGCTGGAGTTCCTGTCCGAGTGGCCGCGGGCTGCCAATGGCAATGCGCGCCCGGACGAGGAGCGGCTGGTGGAGCACTGCGACACCTTCCAGGTGCCCTACACCGGGAACTTCCACCCGGAGTTCCCGCCCGGCGCCGGCCGCAAGATGCTGTACCAGGACCCGCAGACGCGCGACACGACCTGGATCCTCGGCACGATGCCGATGCGCTGGGCCGAGCGTTCCGAGGTCCACCCGACCGTCGAGGAAATGTACCTGATCAGCGGCGAGGTGCACGGCAACCGCGGCGTCATGCGCCCCGGCGCCTACTTCTGGCGACCGCCGGCCAAGCCGCACGGTCCCTACGGCACGCGCACCGGAAACCTGTACCTGTTCCGGACCAAGGGCGGACACCTGTCGACGAACTACGTCCCGCCGGAGCGAGACTTCCGCTGGTGGCCGGACTACGATCCGGTGCTGCCGCCAGAATTCGAACCCTACCGCGGGGAGGCGCCCGATGGCCCGTCTTGCTGGTGACCTGCTGGTGTCCACGGCGCTCGCGTTGATGGCAGCGGTGGCCGCCGGCGCCGCCGCGTCGGCGGCGGAACCGCAGCCGACCGCCTGCGACCTGCTCGCATCCCATCCGGAGGATCCCGACCGCGTTGCACCCGGCATCGCGCGCCGGGACATCGTCGACCTGCCACGCACCGTCCAGACCTGCCGCGCCGACCTGAAAGCGGCGCCGGGTAACGCGCGGCTCAATTACCAGCTGGCCCGCGTGCTGTTCTACGCGGGCCAGGCCGAGGAGGCGATACGGCGCATGCAGGAGGCCGCCGACGCGGGGCACCGGCAGGCACAGTTCGTCTACGGGCTGATGATCAGCAACCGCCGCGTGCCGACTGCAAACTTTCCCTGCGACGCGGAGCTCTACTGGCGGCGCGCGGCCCGCGCCGGGCACCAGGCGGCGCGCGTCAGCCAGGCGCGGCTGTGGCTCAAGCACGTCATGTTTCTGCGCAACTACTGCCGCGACGTGGCCACGCCGGCGGAAGTGCGCGCGTTTCTCGACGAGGCGGCGAAGGCCGCCGGCAATTATTACGAGGGGATGCTGATCGAGGACCTGGGCGAGAAGCTCGGGCTCGTTGAGCAGCAATTAACAGGCAGCAATCAGTCACCGCAAGTGACAGGAGACGGAGATGATTAACAAGACTGTGCTTCGGCGATCCACGCAGGTCGCGATCGCGGTGAGCCTGGCGCTGGGCTCGACGACCGCCCTCGCGCAGATGTTGCAGGAGGTAGTTGTCACCGCCCGCAAGACGGACGAGCGGCTGCAGGACGTGCCGCTGTCGATCTCGGCCTTCACGGCCGAGACGCTGCAAGCCACCAACACCCAGGACGTCTATGACCTGACACGACTGACACCCGGCTTCTCGTTCGAGCGCCTGAACCGCTACGGCGTACAAGGCGGCGTCAGCCGGCCGGTGATCCGCGGCATGTCGAACGTGCTCGGCGAGGGCAATGCCTCGGTGTTCGTGGACGGCATCCTGTATTCCGACTCGATCCTGTCCTTCCCGTTCGACATCATCGAGCGCGTCGAGGTGATCAAGGGGCCGCAGGCGGCGCTGTTCGGCCGCGGCACCTTCTCGGGGGCGATCAACCTGATCACGAAGAAGGGCGGCAACGAGCCCGATCACCGTGTCAGCCTGCGCGCCGCGGACTACGGCGACTACGAGGCCAACCTGACGCTGCGCGGGCCAATCATCGACGACAAGCTGTTCTTCATGCTGCACGGGCGCTACTACACCTTTGACGGCATGTACAACAACACGCTCGACAGCCGGCGGGTCGGCGACGAGCAGTCCTACAACTTCAACGGCTCGCTGGAGTACCGCAGCGGCGGGATGTTCTCGGCGCTGCTCAGCGCCGGCTACA
>JBFGAO010000039.1:0-8067 GCA_041568095.1 Steroidobacteraceae bacterium
CAGCCGCAGCCGGCCGGCAGGCAGGCCGGCGTGGCGCCGGCCCAGCGCGATCGCGCCCGACGAGACGACCAGCAGTTGCTGCCCGCGCCCGCTCATCCGCGCGAGGTCAGCAGCGAGCGTGTCGAGCCAGCGCCGGTTCAGCCGGCCGCTGGCGGCATCGACGAGCAGCGTGGAGCCGACCTTGACGACGACGCGGCGCGCCGTCGCGAGCCGGCCGGCGGGTCCCTGTGCGGCGGCGGCCATCGCCGCCTCAGGACACGAACTGCTCGGGCGGCAATTCCATCAGCGTGCCGGCGCCGGCGCCGATCGCGTCGAGGTGGGCCTCCGCCCGCGGCAGCAGCCGCGTGAAGTAGAAGCGCGCGGTCGCGAGCTTGGCCTGGTAGAAGTCCCCGCCCCCGTCGCCCTGGTTCAGCGCCACGGTCGCGACCGCCGCCATCTTGGCCCAGCACCAGGCCAGGCACAGGTAGCCGGTCAACTGCAGGTAGTCCATCGCGGCGGCGCCAACCTCGTCCGGGCTGCGCCCCGCACGCCGTGCGACGGCCTCGGTCGCCTCGCTCCACTCCTTCAGCAGGCCGCTGAGCCGCGTCACGAAGTCGGCGAGTTCCTCGTAGCGCGCGTGCCGCTCGCAGACGGTGCCGATCAGCCCGCCGAGCAGCCGCGCGAGCTCGCCGCCCGAGCCCAGCACCTTGCGGCCCAGCAGGTCCAGCGCCTGGATGCCGTTGGTGCCCTCGTAGATGGACGTGATCCGCGCGTCGCGGAAGTACTGCTCGACGCCGGTCTCTCGCACGTAGCCGTGACCGCCGTGCACCTGCAGCGCGAGGCTCGTGCACTCCAGCGACATCTCGGTCACGAAGCCCTTGACGACCGGGGTCAGGATCGCAAGCAGCTGGTCCGCGCGCTCGCGCTCGGTCGCATCCGGGTGGTGCAGCGCCTTGTCCATCTGCATGCCGGCCAGGTAGGTCAGCACGCGCGCGCCCTCGATCAGCGCCTTCTGCGTCAGCAGCATCCGGCGCACGTCCGGGTGGCCGATGATCGGGTCCGCGCCGCCCTTGCCGCCGCCGGCCGACGTGCGCCCCTGCTGCCGGTCGCGCGCGTACGCGACCGCGGCCTGGTAGGCCGCCTCGCACTGCGCGAGCCCCTGCAGGCCCACCCACAGCCGCGCGTGGTTCATCATCGTGAACATGCAGCGCAGGCCGCCGTTCAGCTCGCCGATCAGCCAGCCACGCGAGTTGTCGAAGCTCATCACGCAGGTCGCGGAACCGTGGATGCCGAGCTTGTGCTCGAGGCTCGTGCAGCTGACGCCGTTCGGCTCGCCGGCATTGCCGTCCGTGTCGGGCAGCCGCTTCGGCACCAGGAACATGCTGATGCCGCGCGAACCCTCCGGCGCGTCCGGCAGCTTCGCGAGCACCATGTGCACGATGTTGTCGGTCAGGTCGTGCTCGCCGCTGGTGATCACGATCATCGTGCCGCTGATCCGGTAGGCGCCGTCGCCATCGGGCTCGGCCCGCGTCCGCATGATCCCGAGGTCGGTGCCGGCATGCGGCTCGGTCAGGCACATCGTGCCGCTCCAGTTGCCGCTGACCAGCTTCGGCAGGTACAGCTGCCGCAGGTCCTCGCTCGCGTGCTTGTCGATCGCGAGGATCGCGCTGTCGGTCAGGCCGCTGTAAAGCTTCCAGGACATGTTGGCCGAGACCAGCATCTCGCCGACCGGCCCGCCGAAGCTCTCGGGCAGCCCCTGCCCGCCGAATTCCTCGGCGCCGCACAGCGCGGCCCAGCCGTCGGACACGTACTGCCGGTAGGCCTCGACGAAGCCGGGCGGCGTCACGACGCGGCCGTCGTCCTCGCGGCGCACGCCGACGCGGTCACCCGGCTCGTTGGTCGGCGCGACGACATCCTCCGAGAAGCGCGCGCATTCCTCGAGGATGCTGTCGATCAGCTCGGCATTGACGTCCTCGCGGCCGAGCTCGCGGTAATGGGACTCCGCCTGCAGCACCTCGTGCATCACGAAGCGCATCTCCCGCAGCGGCACCTTGTAGGCCGGCATCTCGGCTCCCGGCTCAGCGCGCCGTCTCGGCGCAGTCGATGCAGCGATCGCTGTACGGCAGCGCCTGCAGGCGCTTCTCGTTGATCGCCTGGCCGCAGCCGCTGCAGATCCCGTAGCTGCCCTCGTCGAGCCTGACCAGCGCGCGGTTGATCTGCGCGATCTCGACCGCGGCGGCCTCGCCGATCCCGGCGAGCACCGCGTCGTTCTCCATCTGCACGACCTGCTCGGCGAAGTCCTTCTCCAGGGGCCCCGAGGCGCGCGTGATGTCGGCGCGCACCTTCGCCGCGCGGTCCAGCAGTTCCTGCTTGTGTTCCAGCAGCCTCTGCCGGATCGCCTCGATTTCCTTGGCCATGGGACCTCCTCGCCTCGACAAGCGGGCGGCGGCGTCCCGCGGGGCGCCGCCGCCAGGTCCCGTCAGTTTACCTCGACCTTGATCGATCTTGGGCGCGCGGCCGGCAGCTTCGGGATGCGGACCTTCAGCATGCCGTCGCGGCTCTCCGCCCGGATGCCGTCGACATCGACGCCGTCGGGCAGGCTGAAGCTGCGCTGGAAGCTGCCGTAGCTGCTCTCGACACGGTGCAATTTCTCGCCCGTGTGCTCGAGCGTGTTGCGGCGCTCGCCGCTGATCGAGATCACGCCACCGTCGACGGTGACCTCCACGGCGTCCCTGGCCACCTCGGGCAGCTCGAGCCGGATCAGGAACTCGGCGTCGGTCTCCGAGATGTTCGCGGCCGGCAGCCAGCCGGATGCCGTGTCGGCCGGCCGGGCGCCCGCGGCGGCCCGGTGGCCGAACAGCGAGCCGTGCCGGCCGAACAGGTCGTCGAGCTCCCGGAACGGTTCCCAGCGAATCAGGGTCATGTTGCGTCCTCCTGCGGTGCTGCAGCGATGTCACCCGACATCGGGCCGGCCGGAGCGGATCTCAAGGCGCGCCGGCCCGATCGGGGGCGGCACCGGCGTTGCCTCCGGTCCTGCCGCAAACGTAATATCGGTCCCGACCCGGTGCGTCGCCGACGCCCAGCCGCCACACAGAGAGGATGCCCCATGGGCCGCGATCACAACCCCGTGCCAGGGCAGTGGTACGAAAGCCTCGAGGACGAGGAGCTGTTCCAGGTCCTGTCGGTGGACGAGGACTCGGAACTGATCGAGCTGCAGTACGAGGACGGCGACGTCGAGGAGATCGACCACGAGACCTGGCAGGAGATGGACCTCGAGCTCACCGACGAGCCGGAGGGCTGGTCCGGCCCGGACGAGGACGATGAGGACGAAGACGACTTCGACGAGGATGAGGACGACGAAGACGACTGGGACGAGGACGACGAAGACGAGGACGAAGACGATGACTTCGGAGACCGGGACGACTACTGAGCCCGGCACCCGCCACCGGTCGCCGTCCGCCGCGGCCGCATCGTGACCCCCCGGTCCACCGCCGCCGAGCTTGAACTCCGGGCCGTACTCGACGCCGCCGTCGATGCGATCATCGTCATCGACGCACGCGGCCGCATCGAGACTTTCAGCCGCGCCGCCGAGCAGCTGTTCGGCTACGAGGCCGCCGAGGTCGTCGGCCGCAACGTCAGCATGCTGATGCCCGACCCCTACCGGAGCAAGCACGACCAGTACATCGGCAACTACCTTCGCACCGGCGAGGAACGCATCATCGGCCGCGGCCGCGAGGTCGTCGCCTGCCGCCGCGACGGCAGCTGCTTCCCGATCTCGCTGGCAGTCGGCCGCATCGAGTCGGAGCCCGAGCCGCGCTTCGTCGGCTTCATCCACGACATCTCGGCGCGCGTCCAGGCGGTCGAGGAACTGCGCCGGGCGCGCGACCGCGCGCAGAGCTACCTCGACCTCGCCGAGGTCATGCTGCTGGCGCTGGACGCCAGGGGCCACATCAGCCTGATCAACCGCAAGGGCGCAGAGATGCTCGGCTGGCGCGAGGACGAGCTGGTCGGCCGCGACTGGTTCGAGACCTGCATCCCGCCGGACATCCGCGACGGCCTGCGCCAGCGCTTCGACGACCGGATCAGCGGCAAGGCCCTGTCGGCCTCGACCGAGAACGAGGTGCTGACCCGCGACGGGCACCGGCGGCTGATCGCCTGGCGCACGGTGCAGCTCGGCAAGGGCGGGCCGTTCGAGGGCACGCTATCCTCCGGCGAGGACGTCACCGAGCAGCGCGCGGCACTGGCCGCCCTGCACAAGAGCGAGCGGCTGCTGCGGCAGGCGCAGGCGCTCGCCGGGCTCGGCAACTACGAGGCCTGGGTCCCGGACGGCGAGGTCAACTGGTCGGACGAGATGTACCGGATCCTCGGGCGCGACCCGGAGCGCGGGCCGCCCGGCGCCGAGGAATTCCTGGTGCGCTACGTCGATCCCGGCGACAAGGACCGGTTCCGGCGCCGCTGGCAAGAGGTCTCGGCCAACGGCGGCATCTTCGACATGGAATTCCACGCGGTCCGCGACGACGGCGAGCAGCTGGTCGTGCACGCCGCCGCCAGCGTCGTGCGCCGGCCAGACGGCACGCTCCACGTGACCGGCACGCTGCACGACATCACCGAGCGGCACAGTGCCGTCGAGGAGATGCGGCAGGCCCAGGAACGCCTGACGCAGTTCGCGCGGCTGTCCACGATGGGCGAGATGGCGGCCGGCCTCGCGCACGAGATCAACCAGCCGCTGACCGCGATCACGACCTTCTCGCAGGCCCTGCAGCGCCTGGTGCGCGCGGCGGAAGAGCCCGACAAGGAAGAGGTCACCGACGTGCTCGAGCAGATCGCGTCGCAGGCGCTGCGCGCCGGCGAGATCATCCGCCGGCTGCGCGGTTTCGTCCGGACCCGCGAGGTCCGGCAGGAAGCGGTCGCGACGCTGCACCTGATCGAGGAGACGCTGGCCTTCGCCGATCCGGACGCCCGGCTCAGCAACATCGTCGTCCGGCTCAACGTGCCCGACAGCCTGCCGCCGATCCACTGCGACCCGATCCAGATCCAGCAAGTGCTGCTGAACCTGGTCCGCAACGCGATCGACGCGACCAACGAGACCGACACTGGCCAGCGGGAGATCGCCGTCGCGGCCAGGGTCGTCGGCGACGGCGACGTGGAGGTCAGCGTCAGCGACCACGGGCCCGGCATCAGCCGCGAGGTCGCCGTCCAGCTGGGCAACCCCTTCTTCACGACCAAGGACTCCGGCACCGGTCTCGGGATCGCGATCAGCCGCTCGATCCTGAGGGCCCACGGCGGCCAGTTCGGCCACCGGCCCACACCGGGAGGCGGCGCCACGGTATTCTTCACGCTGCCGGCAGCCGGCGGAGAGCAGTCATGAAGGAACGTCCTGCCACCGTTTTCGTCGTCGACGACGACGAAGCCGTCTGCACCTCGCTGCGGCTGCTGCTGCGCTCGGTCGGGCTGCCGGTCGTGACCTGCAATTCCGCGGACGAGTTCCTGAAGCAGTTCGACGCCGACAGCCCCGGCTGCATCGTGCTGGACATCCGGATGCCCGGCATGAGCGGCATCGAGCTGCAGCAGGTGCTGAACGAGCAGAACTCGATCACGCCGATCGTGTTCATCACCGGCCATGGCGACGTGCCGATGGCCGTCGAGGCGATGCAGGCGGGCGCAGTCGACTTCATCCAGAAGCCGTTCCGCGACCAGGACCTGATCGACCGGATCAACCGCGCGCTCGAGAAGGACCGCAAGACCCGCGCCGAGCTCGGCGAACGCGACCAGATCCTGGAGCGGATCGCGTCGCTGACACCGCGGGAGCGCGAGGTCATGGAGCTCGTCACGGTCGGCAAGGCCAACAAGGTCATCGCCGGCGACCTCGACGTCAGCCAGCGCACGGTCGAGATCCACCGCGCACGCGTGATGGAGAAGATGGGTGCGCGCTCGCTCGCCCACCTGGTCCGGATGGTCATCGAGGCCGGGCGCGAGGGCTGAATCGCGGCCGGCGCGCGCTAGCCGGCTAAGTGTTAACCCCCATGCTGCTTCGGACCGCGTGCCGGATACTTGGCCGCACCGAGGCGCCCATGACCCCGAATCCCGTCGAAACCGGCCGGCCACGGCCCCCGATCGCCTGTCTCGTCGGCCACGACGTGGCGGCGCGCGCCGAGGTGCGCGAGGCGCTGGACGAACTGGGCGTCGGGCGACGCAGCTACGAGAGCGGCGCCGACTTGCTCGCGGACGACTGGCCCGGGCACCTGTGCCTGATCGTGCAGTCGCAGCTGCCGGACATGACGGCGACCGAGCTGCTCGCCGCGCTGCGCCGCGCGGGACGGCGGCTGCCGGCGATCGTGCTCGCCAGCGACACCGACATCGAGGCCGCGGTCGATGCGATGCGCGCCGGCGCGCTGGACGTCGTGGAGCGCCCGCGCACGCGACGTGCGCTGCTCAGGCACCTGGGCCGGCTGCTGGGCGAGCTGGAAGGCCACCCGCCGACGGCCGGCGGTCACTGAGCCCGGCGGGCTTCCCTCAGGCCTTGGGCTCCGGCCCGGTGATCAGGCTCAGCAGTGCGCCGAGCGTGCGGTGCTGGCCAAGCGGGTGCCGCAGCGGCCGGTCGCGGTGCAGGATGTAGCGGTTGCGCCGCCCCTCCCGGATCCGCTCGATGAAGCCTTCGGCCTCGAGGTCCGAGACGATCTTCTGCACGGCGCGCTCGGTGATGCCGCAATAGGCCGCGACGTCGCGCAGCCGGATGCCGGGATCCCGGGCGATGCAGACCGCCACCTGGGCGTGGGTCGACAGGAAGGTCCAGTGCCGGCCGGTGTGGCCCGCGCCGGGCTGCTCCGGCTCGGGCGCCGGCGCCGGCTTGGGCGCCGCAGCGACGCCGGGGATCGTGTTGTTGATCGGTAACCTTGTCACCACCCTGCACCCCCGGGTATGTCTGCTTTCCCCCACGTCAATGCCGGAAATATAATTCATCGTTGAAGCCGTCGCCAGAGGGCCGCATTTTGGGCCCCGGCGCCTTGAAAACCGCCCCATCCGGAGCCATCTGGGACCGCCATGAAGAGAATCCTTCTGTTCGTCATCACCAACTTCGCGATCCTGATCGTCGCGAGCGTGACCTTGCGCCTGCTCGGCTTCGAGCCCTGGCTCAACCAGCAAGGCATCAACTTCAACTCGCTGCTGGTGTTCGGCGCGCTGATCGGCTTCGGCGGCGCCTTCATCTCGCTGGCGATCTCGAAGTGGTCGGCGAAGAAGATGATGGGCGTCAAGGTCATCGAGCAGCCGGCCAACGAGGTCGAGGCCTGGCTGGTCGAGACCGTCCGCCGGCAGGCGCAGCAGGCCGGCATCGGCATGCCCGAGGTCGGCTACTTCGACTCGCCGACGCCGAACGCCTTTGCGACCGGCGCGAGGCGCAACAGCGCACTGGTCGCGGTCAGCACCGGCCTCGTGAACCGGATGTCGCGCGCCGAGGTCGAGGCCGTGCTGGGCCACGAGGTCAGCCACGTCGCGAACGGCGACATGGTCACGCTGACGCTGATCCAGGGAGTCGTGAACACCTTCGTGTTCGTCGCGTCGCGGCTGATCGGCAGCGTCGTGGACCGCGTCATATTCCGGAACGAGAGCGGCCACGGACCGGCGTTCTGGATCACGACCATCGTCGCCGAGCTGGTGCTGGCCTTCCTCGCGACCATGGTCGTCATGTGGTTCTCGCGGCAGCGCGAGTTCCGCGCCGACACCGGCGGCGCGCGGCTGGCCGGCCGGCACAACATGATCGCGGCGCTCGACGCATTGCGCCGACGCGACCCGGAGCCGCTGCCGGACAAGATGGCGGCCTTCGGCATCGCCGGCGGCATCGGCCAGGGCCTGAAGAAGCTGTTCATGAGCCACCCGCCCATCGAGGAGCGGATCGCGGCGCTGCAGCGGGCGGCCATTGCCTGACGCGGCATTGACCGCGGGCCGATGAAAGCGGCCCTCGTCTGGTTCCGGCGCGACCTGCGCCTGTCCGACAACCCCGCGCTGCCCGCGGCCGCCGCGACTGGCGCGCCGGTGCTGCCCGTCTACGTCGATGCGCCGGACGAGGAAGGCGACTGGCGGCCCGGTGCC
>JBFGAO010000040.1:0-7918 GCA_041568095.1 Steroidobacteraceae bacterium
CGGACCCGGTCGCGCTGGCCGGCCGTGAGGGCGCCGCATGAGGTTCGAGCTGCTCGGCACCGACGGCGCCGCGCGGCGCGGCCGGCTGACGCTGGCCCGCGGGACCGTCGAGACGCCGGCCTTCATGCCGGTCGGTACCGCCGGCAGCGTCAAGGGCGTCACGGCCGAGGAACTCGTCGGCTGCGGCGCCGAGATCGTGCTCGGCAACACCTTCCACCTGATGCTGCGGCCGGGCGCCGAGGTCGTGCGCGCGCACGGCGGCCTGCACAGCTTCATGCACTGGCCGCGGCCGATCCTGACGGACTCGGGCGGCTTCCAGGTCTTCAGCCTGTCTGGGATGCGCAAGCTCAGCGAGGAGGGCGTGCGCTTCCGCTCGCCGGTCGATGGCGGCCCGGTGTTCCTGGACCCGGAGCGCTCGATGGCGGTGCAGCGCGCGCTCGGCTCGGACATCGCGATGGTCTTCGACGAGTGCACGCCCTGGCCGGCGACCGAGCAGCAGGCCCGCGAGTCGATGGAACTGTCACTGCGCTGGTCCGCGCGCAGCCGCGCGGCCTACGACGCCGAGCCGGGTCCGGGCGTGCTGTTCGGCATCGTGCAGGGCGGCATGTACGGCGCGCTGCGCCGGGCTTCGCTGGAGGGCCTGCTGCAGACCGGCTTCGACGGGCTTGCGATCGGCGGGCTCGCGGTCGGCGAGCCGGAGGACCAGCGCCTGGCGGTGCTGTCGGAGCTGCTGCCACTGATGCCGCCCGGGCAGCCGCGCTACCTGATGGGGGTCGGGCGCCCCGAGGACCTGGTCGAGTCGGTCGCGCTGGGCATCGACATGTTCGACTGCGTGATGCCGACCCGGCATGCCCGCAACGGCCACCTGTTCGTGCCCTGGGGGGTCATGAACATCCGCAACGCCCGCTACGCCGAGGACACCGGGCCAATCGACCCGGACTGCGGCTGCTACACCTGCCGCCACTACAGCCGGGCCTACCTGCGCCACCTGGACCGCTGCGGCGAGATGCTGGGACCCCGGCTCAACACGCTGCACAACCTGCATTACTACCTGTCGCTGATGCGGGGCCTGCGCGACGCAATCGCGGCCGGCCGGCTGGACGAGTTCCGGCGCGCCTTTTACGCGGGCCGGCAGACCGGGTCCGGGCCTGTGGCATAATCACGCGCCTTTCATGACCCCGGGGGCCACCGGCCCCCGCAGCCGCAGAGGACGAACATGGACTTTCTGGTTTCACCCGCCTGGGCACAGGCCGCCGGCTCGCAGGGCAGCACCTGGATGAGCCTGCTGCCGCTGATCCTGATCTTCGTGGTGTTCTACTTCCTGCTGATCCGGCCGCAGACCAAGCGCGCCAAGGAGCACCGCGAGATGGTCTCTAAGCTGGCCACCGGTGACGAGGTCGTCACCAACGGCGGCGTGCTGGGCCGGATCACCGAGGTCGGTGACGCCTTCGTGACGCTCGAGGTCGCGGACAAGGTCGCCATCAAGGTCCAGAAGTTCCAGGTAGCCCAGCTGATGCCCAAGGGCACCGTCCGGAACGGCTGATCCCAGCGCCAGGCCCCCTCCATGCACCAGTACCCGACCTGGAAGAGCGTGACCGTGCTCGCGGTCATGCTGCTGTCGATCCTGCTGGCCCTGCCGAACGTCTACGGCGAGGCGCCGGCGCTGCAGATGTCGCGCAAGGACCGCGCGGCCTTCACCGAGGCCTCGATTCCCGAGTTCCGCGAGCTGCTGCAGGCCGAGTCGCTGGCGCCGGAGGCGGTCTGGGTCGACGATGGCGGCAGGCTGTGGATCCGCTACGCCGGCGTCGAGCAGCAGCTCGCCGCGCGCGACCTGATCCAGCGCCGCTACGAGGGCCAGTTCGCGGTCGCGACGACCTTCGCGTCGAAGGCGCCGCGCTGGCTGGCCGCGATGGGACTGGAGCCGATGCACCTCGGCCTCGACCTGCGCGGCGGTATCTACCTCGTCTACGAGGTCGACGTGCAGGGCGCCGTCGGGCAGCTGCTGCAGGTGATCGAGCGCGACCTGCGCAAGGCGCTGCGTGATGCGCGCATCCAGTACCAGAGCGTCGAGGCGCGCGCCAGCTCGGTCAGCGCCGTGCTGCGCGACCCGGCCCAGATGGCCGAGGCGCGCGAGGCGATCCGCAAGTTCGACCCGAACCTGGCGGTGCGCGACGGTGACGTGCCAGGCGCGCTGCTGATCCAGCTGACCGAGGAGCAGGTGCGGCAGCGCCAGGACTTCGCGATCCAGCAGAACATCACGGCGCTGAACAACCGCGTCAACGCGCTCGGCGTTGCCGAGCCGGTCGTGCAGCGGCAGGGCCTGAACCGGATCGCGGTGCAGCTGCCGGGCCTCCAGGACGCCTCCGAGGTGATCCGCGTGCTCGGCAAGGTCGCGACGCTGGAATTCCGGCTGGTCGACCAGACCAACAGCCCGCTGGAGGCGCAGCGGGCCGGACGCGCGCCGCTCGGCACGCGGCTGTACGAGCAGCGCGACGGCAGCCCGGTGCTGCTGAAGCGCGACGTGATCGCGACCGGCGAGCAGCTGATCGACGCGTCGTTCGCGCCCGCGCAGGGCGAGCCGGCCGTCAACGTCGTGCTCGACAGCCGCGGCGGCGAGGAGATGCTGCGCACGACGCGCGAGAACGTCGGGCGGCCGATGGCGGTCGTGTTCATCGAGAAGGAGCGCGAGCTGGTCGAGCGCGACGGCCAGAAGGTCGTCGTCGACCGCTCGAAGGAAGAGGTCATCAGCGTCGCGACGATCCGCGGCGTGTTCTCGAACCGCTTCCAGATCACCGGCCTGACCGCCGCCGAGGGCCAGGAGCTCGCGAAGCTGCTGCGCGCCGGTGCGCTGGCGGCGCCGCTGTACATCGTCGAGCAGCGGCTGATCGGACCGAGCCTCGGGCGCGACAACATCGCGCGCGGCTTCCAGGCGCTGCTGATCGGCATGGTCGGCACGCTGATCTTCATGGCGCTGTACTACCGCGTGTTCGGAATGGTCGCGGTCACGGTGCTGCTCGCGAACGTCGTCGTGATCGTCGCGCTGCTGTCGCTGCTCGGCGCGGCGCTGACGCTGCCGGGCATCGCCGGCATCGTGCTGACGGTCGGCATGGCAGCCGACGCGAACGTGCTGATCTACGAGCGGATCCGCGAGGAACTGCGGACCGGCACGTCGCCGTGGGCCGCGATTCACGGCGGTTTCCAGCACGCGCTGTCGGCGATCATCGACGCGAACGTGACGACGATGATCGCGGCGGTGATGCTGTTCGCATTCGGCACCGGGCCGATCCGCGGCTTCGCGACGGTGCTGTTCATCGGCATCCTGACCTCGCTGTTCACGGCGCTGATGGGCAGCCGGGCGATGATCCAGCTGATCTACGGTCGCCGGCGCCGCATCGAGCAGCTGGCGATCTGAGGGGCGACAGGCGATGGAATTCTTCCGCAGGGTCCCGCGCATCCGCTTCATGGAGAAGCGGAAGATCTGGTACGCGATCTCCGCGTTCATCATCCTCGGCTCCGCGACGCTGCTCGCGGTGCGCGGGCTGAACTTCGGCATCGACTTCACCGGCGGCGTCGTCGTCGAGGCCGGCTACACCGGCCCGGCCGACCTGCAGGCGACGCGCGATGCGCTGGCCGCCGCGGGGCTCGGCGCCGCCCAGGTGCAGAGCTTCGGCACCGCCAGCGACGTGCTGGTCCGGCTGCCGCCGCCCCCCGAGGGCCAGCAGGCGCAGCAGCTGACCGAGCTGGCCGTCGCGGCGATCCGCAGCGTCGATGCCGGCGCCGAAATCCGGCGCACCGAGTCGATCGGCCCGCAGGTCGGCCGCGAGCTCGCCGAGAAAGGCGCGCTCGCCGTGCTGATGACGCTGCTGTTCATCGCGATCTACCTGATGTTCCGCTTCCAGTGGAAGTTCTCGGTCGGTGCGGTGCTCGCGGTGCTGCACGACCCATTCGTCGTGCTCGGCTTCTTCGCCGCGACGCAGATGACCTTCGACCTGATCGTCGTGTCGGCGATCCTGGCCGTGATCGGCTACTCGCTGAACGACACCGTCGTCGTGTTCGACCGGGTCCGCGAACGACTGCTGTCGATGCGCAAGGCGACGTCGCTGGAAGTCATGAACACCGCGATCAACGAGACGCTGTCGCGCACCCTGATGACGTCGGTCACGACGATGATCGTGCTGGTCTGCCTGCTGCTGCTGGGCGGCGAGACGATGCGCGGCTTCTCGATCGCGCTGATCATCGGCGTGATCATCGGCACCTACTCGTCGATCTACGTGGCCGGCGCGGCGGCGCTGGACCTCGGGCTGTCGCAGCGCGACCTGATGCCGCCCGAGAAGAAGGAGGAGCTGGACGCGCTGCCCTGAGCGCGGCGGAGGCTGGACGATGATCGAACTGCTGAGCGACCCGGCGATCTGGATCTCGTTCCTGACGCTGACGGTGCTCGAGATCGTACTCGGCATCGACAACATCATCTTCCTGTCGATCCTCGTGTCGCGGCTGCCGAAGCCGCTGCAGCCGCGGGCCCGGACGCTGGGACTCGCATTCGCGATGGTGACGCGCATCGCGCTGCTGTTCTCGCTGACCTGGATGATCGGTCTGACGGCGCCGCTGTTCGCCGTGTTCAGCGAGGAGATCTCGGGCCGCGACCTGATCCTGTTCTTCGGCGGCCTGTTCCTGCTCGCGAAGAGCGTCAGCGAGATCCACACTTCGCTCGAGGGCCCGCCGGCTCACGACGAGCCGAAGGTGAAGCTCCGCACCAAGATCATGGGCGTGATCGTGCAGATCGGCATCATCGACATCGTGTTCTCGCTGGACTCGGTGCTGACGGCGATCGGCCTTGCGCGGCACATCGAGATCATGGTCGCCGCGATCGTGATAGCGGTGATCGTGATGATGTTCATGGCGCGGCCGATCCACGAGTTCATCGAGCGGCACCCGACGATCAAGATCCTCGCGCTGTCGTTCCTGATCCTGGTGGGCGTCGCGCTGATCGCCGAGTCCTTCGACGTCGACATCCCGAAGGGCTATCTGTACTTCGCGATGGCCTTCTCGGTCTGCGTCGAGATGGTCAACATCCGGATCCGCGGGCGCAGGGCCGCGCCGGTCGAGCTCCGGTCGCGGCAGATGCCGAAAGAGGACGAGAACGGCTGAGCGTGCCGGCGGCGCGGCGTCAGCCGCGCCGGTCCAGCCGGCTGTGGCGCCGGCTGTAGCCGAAGTAGATCGCGAAGCCGATCAGGATCCAGCCGCTCATCCAGTGCCAGTTGTCCGCGAACGCGCGGCCGAACAGCCACAGGCAGGCCGCCGCGCCGAGGATGCAGACGACCGGCGCCGCCGGCACGCGGAACGCGCGCGGCAGGTCGGGCCGCGTGCGGCGCAGCACCAGCACGCCGATGCAGACCGTCGCGAACGCCAGCAGCGTGCCCATCGACACCAGGTCGCCCAGCACGCCGATCGGCAGCAGGCCGGCCAGGATCATCGCGGTGATGCCGACGACGACGGTGCCGACGTGCGGCGTCCGGAACTCGCGGTGGACGCGCCCGAACATCTGCGGGATCAGCCCGTCGCGCGCCATCGTGTAGAAGATGCGCGGCTGGCCGACCATCATCACGAGGATCACCGAGCTGAGGCCCGCGATCGCGCCGACCTCGACGAAGGTCTTCAGCCACAGCAGGTCGGGGTAGGTCTCGAGCGCGGTCGCGACCGGCTTCGGCGTGCCGAGCAGGTTGAACGGCATCATGCCGGTCAGCACCGCCGCCATCGCGATGTACAGCGCCGTGCAGATCGCCAGCGAGCCGAGGATGCCGATCGGCATGTCGCGCTGCGGGTTCTTGGCCTCCTGCGCCGCGGTCGACACGGCGTCGAAGCCGATGTAGGCGAAGAACACGATCGACGCGCCGCGCACGACGCCGTCCCAGCCGAAGCGGCCCGGGCCCTCGGGCTCCGGGATGAACGGCGTCCAGTTCGCCGGGTCCACGTACTGCAGGCTGAAGCCCATGAACAGCAGCAGCACCGCGACCTTGATCGCGACGATCACCGCGTTGACGGCCGCCGACTGCGTGATGCCGCGGTAGCACAGCGCGGCGACGCCGATCACGATCAGCACGGCCGGCAGGTTGACCAGCGCGCCGGTCGTGACGATGCGGCCGTTGACGACGTTCAGCGGCGCCGAGGTCAGCGCCGCGGGCAGCGCCAGCGAGGTCCCGGTCATCGCGCTCAGCGAGTCCAGCAGGCCGGTCAGGTAGCCGGACCAGCCGACCGCGACGGTCGCGGCCGCGAAGGTGTACTCGAGCACCAGGTTCCAGCCGATGAACCAGGCGACCAGCTCGCCGAGGGTCGCATAGGCGTAGGAGTAGGCGCTGCCCGATACCGGCAGCATCGCGGCGAACTCCGCGTAGCAGAGTCCCGCGAACGCGCAGGCGATGCCGGCCAGCACGAAGCTCAGCATGATCGCCGGCCCCGCGTGGTGCGCGGCCGCCTGGCCCGTCATCACGAAGATGCCCGCGCCGATCACGGCGCCAATGCCGAGCAGCACGAGGTGTCGCGCGGTCAGTACGCGCCTCAGCGAGGCTTCGCCCTCGAGGCTGCCCTCGACGGGCTCGCCGGCATCAACGTGCGGCGCAGCCTGGATCGGCTTGGTGCGGAACAGGTTCATGCCGGATCGCTCCCCCCTGCGAGACCGAAGCGGACTCTAACCCACGGTCGGGCCGAATGCGAGACGCCTCAGTCGCGCAGCTCCGCGGGCAGCAGCGGCGCAAAGGCCTCGACCAGCGCCGCGTAGACGCGCGGGTTGCCGGCGACCAGGGTGCCGCCATGCGTGTACTCGCCGCCCGCCAGCGTGCCGACCCGGCCGCCGGCCTCGGTGATCAGCAGCGTGCCGGCGGCCGTGTCCCAGGGCGCGAGGCCCAGTTCCCAGAAGCCGTCGAGCCGGCCGGCCGCGACGTAGGCGAGGTCCAGCGCCGCGGAGCCGGGCCGGCGGACGCCGGCCGCCGAGGCCATCACGAGCTCCAGCATCGCGAGGTAGGGCTTGATGAACTGCGCGTTGGAACGGTACGGGAAGCCGGTGCCGATGAGCGCGCCGTCGAGGTTGCGCTGCTTCGACACGCGCAGCCTGCGCCCGTCGAGCTGCGCGCCGCGGCCGCGCGCGGCCGTGAACAGCTCGCCGCGCAGCGGATCGTAGATCACGGCGGCCTCGAGCCGGCCGCGATGCTCGCAGGCGATGGACACCGCAAACTGCGGGAAGCCGTGCAGGAAGTTGGTCGTGCCGTCCAGCGGGTCGATGATCCACAGGTAGTCGTTGCCGGGCTGGTGCCCGCTCTCCTCGGCGAGGATCCCGTGGTCGGGGTGCGCCTTGCGGATCGCGGCGATCAGCTGGCGCTCGGCGGCATGGTCCACCTCGGAGACGAAATCGTTGCGGCCCTTCTCGGTGACCGGCAGGTCGCCGGCCCGGTCGAGGTTGCGCACGATCAGCTCGCCGGCCCGGCGCGCGGCGCCGATGGCGATGTTCACCAGGGGATGCATGCCCGCTCCTGTACTTAAAGAACCGGCCGCGGCGGCGACCATCGGTCCCGCGCAGCCGGCGGCTAGAATACCAGCATCTCGCCGCGACCGGGCCGCCATGGACGCCTCTATACGCATCGTGCTCGTCGACACCAGCCATCCGGGCAACATCGGCGCCGCCGCGCGCGCCATGCGCACGATGGGGCTGTCGGAACTCGTGCTGGTGCGCCCGCTGCGCTTCCCGGACCCGGAGGCGACGGCGCTGGCGGCAGGCGGCGCGGCACTGCTGGAGCGGGCGCGCGTGACCGGCACGATCGACGACGCGGTCGCCGGCTGCGGACTCGTGCTCGGCACGACGGCGCGCGAGCGCAGCGCCCACTGGCGCGTCCTCGACGCGCGCGCGGCCGCTGCCGAGGCGCGCTCC
>JBFGAO010000041.1:0-7835 GCA_041568095.1 Steroidobacteraceae bacterium
ACAGCCGGGGCGGCTACAGGCGCCGCCGGCGCTGACGGCCGGGAACCAGCAGATTGGGCAGCCGACCTTGCTGCCCGCAGATCTCGCCATCGAGTCCGCCGGGCATACGCTGAAGGCTGGCACGACGGATCGCTGGATCCTGACCGCGCAGCTGCGCAACGTCGGCAACCAGCCCTACCCGGGTGGAGGAAGGCTGCGGCTGTGGCGAAACGGGGTCGGCATGGCACTGCCGCCGATCACGCCAAAAGGCGAGCTCGGCATCAGCGCCCCGGGTGCGCTGGAGCCGCTGCAGGACAAGCCGCTGCCGTCGATCGGCCCGAATGCCGTCGCGACGCTGCAGTTCGAAGTGGCTGGCCGCGCCCGCTATACCCTGCGTCTGGAGCCGGCGACCGGGCCGGGCGGAATGCTGCTCGATGCACACGCCGGAAACAATGAGCGCATCGTGGACCTGCTGCGCAAGGACTTCTTCAAGCTCGGCGCGCTGCTGAACCTCGCGCTGCGTCCGCAGCTGGAGCAGACCAAGGTCCGCATCGATGCGACCGGCGACAAGATGACCTATGTCGACCTGCCGGGATTCGTGAAGCTGACCACGACGATCCCGCCATTCGAGAAGCTGGGCGCCGTCTACACGGTGCGACGAATCCATTCCAAGTCGGCGCAGTTCTCCTACGAGAAGTTCGGCGGCCGGCTTTGCATCGATTTCGAGACCGACGAGTCAGAGGTCGAGGGAACCGGCCCAGGGCCGGATGAGCTGTATCCGGACATCAATGCAGATGCACTTCGGTTATGCCTGCGCTTCGAAATTGGCTATGACCAGCACCGCCAGTACTTCCTGCTCGGGCAGCCGCAGGCAACGGTGAACGCGAACTGGTCGTTCAATACCGCCGGCGTCCTGGATTGGATCCTGGAGGCGATCACCGGCGCGCTGGCGGACATCAACAAGCGCATGGAAGAAGTGGTCGAGGGCGCGCTCGGCTCGCAGATGCCCATCCTGAGCCTGGTATTCAACCGGATGATCCACGAACAGTTCCTCGTCGACGCTCATGGAAATCGTGGCCGCATCCTGGGGGTCAGCTTCGACGAGCCGTCTGAAGAGATCATCGTCCATTACGAGGGCCCGCGTTAGCAGCACGGCTCGCCCGCACTTCTGCAGGCGCCGGGTCCGTTGCGCTATTCTGTGCGCTCCTTGAGGGGAGAGCCGCCATGGGATGGATCATTCTCGCCGTCATCGCGCTGCTGGTCGCCTTCGCGGTCGGTATCTACAACCGGCTGGTCACCGCGCGCAACGCCTTCAAGAATGCGTTCGCG
This sequence comes from Steroidobacteraceae bacterium, assembly GCA_041568095.1. Classification (GTDB taxonomy): domain Bacteria; phylum Pseudomonadota; class Gammaproteobacteria; order Steroidobacterales; family Steroidobacteraceae; genus SCUD01. The sequence goes on from JBFGAO010000041.1 coordinate 1,309, forward strand.
CAGATAGACGTGCAGCTGACGCGCCGCCACGACCTGATCCCGAACCTCGTCGAGACCGCGAAGGGCTACCTGGCCCACGAGCGGCAGACGCTGGAGGCGGTGATCCAGGCGCGCAACGCCGCGGTCACGGGGCTGAAGAATGCCGCGGCGAACCCGGGCGACCCGGTCGCGACGCAGCAACTCGCCAGCGCCGAGAACATGCTGACCGGCGCGCTGGGCCGGCTGTTCGCGCTGGCCGAGGCCTACCCGAACCTGAAGGCCGACCAGACGATGATGCAGCTGTCCGAGGAGCTGACGACGACCGAGAACAAGGTCGCGTTCGCGCGCCAGGCCTACAACGACTCGGTGATGAGCTACAACAACACCCGTGAGGTGTTCCCGAACAACATCGTCGCCGGGATGTTCAACTTCCAGATGGCGCAGCTGCTCGAGATCGACTCGCCCGAGAAGCGCGAAGTGCCGAAGGTCAGCTTCAGCTGATCCCGGCCGGGGCCGGCGCGCGTGGACTTCTTCGGGCGGCAGGCCAGGGTCCGCCGGCTCTCGCGCTGGCTCGTGCTGCTGTTCACGATCGCGATCCTCGCGATCGTCGTCGCGATCGACACCGTGCTGCTGTGGGTCGCGTGGATCCACTCCGGCGACGAGTACGGCTGGCTGCCTGACTTCACCGACTGGGTCGCCGCCAACCCGGGCGCGATCTTCCTGTGCTCGCTGATCGTGCTGGCCGTGATCGGCGGCGCGGCGCTGTTCAAGGGCGCCGAGCTCGGCCGCGGCGGCGGCGCGGTCGCACAGGCCCTCGGCGGCACGCGCGTGACCGGCGACACGACCGACCCGTTGCGCCGGCGGCTGCTGAACGTCGTCGAGGAAATGGCGATCGCGTCGGCGGTGCCGGTCCCCGAGGTCTATGTGATGGAGCGCGAGCCGGGAATCAACGCCTTCGCGGCCGGACACAACCCGGCCAATGCGGCGGTCGCGGTCACGCGCGGCGCGCTGACGCACCTGGACCGCAGCGAATTGCAGGGCGTCATCGCGCACGAGTTCGGCCACATCCTGAACGGCGACATGCGGCTTTCCACGCGGCTGATCGGCTGGCTGTTCGGCCTGATGGTCGTCGCGCTGATCGCACGTTTCATCCTGCGGCACGTGCCGCGCAGCAGCGGCAAGCGCGGCGCGGCCGGGCTCGCGGTCGTGATGATGGCTGCGGCTGCGGTGCTGGCGCTGGGCTACATCGGGCTGTTCTTCGGCCGGCTGATCCAGGCCGCAGTGTCGCGCGGCCGCGAGTCGCTGGCCGACGCCTCGGCCGTGCAGTTCACGCGCGAGCCGACCGGCATCCGCAACGCGCTGGTCAAGATCGGCGCGCTCGGCTCCGGCTCGCTGATGCTGGAGGCCGAGTCCGAGACCGTCGCGCACCTGCTGTTCGCGGCCGGCACGCGGCGGATGTTCGCGACGCACCCGCGCCTCGAGGACCGGATCCGCGCGATCGACCCGTCGTTCCGGCCCGAGGAGTTCGGCGCGATGCGCCGGCGCCTCGACGCCGAGCGTGCCGCAGCACAGGCCGAGGCCGAGCGGCAGCAGGCGGAAGGGCAGGCCGATGCGTCGGCGCGGCTGCAGTCGCTGCTGGGCCAGGCCGTCGTGCTGGCGCCAGGCATGGTCGCGCAGCTGGTCGGCAACCCGGGCACGACAGAGGTACATGCCGCGCAGCAGATCCGCGTCGCGCTGCCGGGGGCGATCCGCCAGGCCGCGGCGCAGCCGGAAGCGGCCGCCGCGCTGTTCGTCGCGCTGGCGCTGGATCGGGACCCGGACACGCGCGGCCGGCAGCTGGCCTTCATCGGCCAGCAACTCGACGAGGCCGCGGCGGCGCGGATCGGGGAATTGCTCGAGTCCGTGGACAGGCTGTCGGCGGTGCAGCGGATGCCGGCGCTGCTCGGGCTGCTGCCGGCGATGCACCAGCTGGGCCGCGACGAGCGCGCGCGGCTGCTCGCGCTGGTCAATGGCCTGCTGACACGCGAGGGTCGACCTTCCGTCTACGCCTATGCGCTGCGCAAGCTCGCGCAGGTGCAATTGCGCGACGAGCTGCAGACAGCGGCGCGCCCCGAGAACCTGTCGCTCGGCTCGGTGGCGACGGAGCTGCAGGCGCTGCTGGTCGTGCTCGCGCGCAACGGCCATGCGGACCCGGCGGAGGCGCAGCGCGCCTACGCAGCGGGCGTCGGCCACCTGCTCGGCGAGGAAGCGCCGCCCTGGGACACGGTGGCGAACTGGCCGCGCGCGCTGGACGCGGCGCTGAACCGGCTCGACCGGCTCGCGCCGGAGGCGAAGGAGCGCCTCGTCGAGGCGCTGGTCATCACGATCTCGCACGACCTGCGGATGACCGTCGAGGAATTCGAATTGCTGCGCACGATCTGCGCGGTCCTGCACTGCCCGCTGCCGCCGCAGCTCGGACAGTAGCCCCGGTGCAGCGCAATGCGCTGCTGTCCACCGCGTCCCTGGTCTAGAATTGCAGCCCCTGCAGCGAGGTGCCCCTGATGAGATACGCACGCGAGACGGTCCGGCCGATGGTCGGGGCCCTGGCCTGCTTGTGGCTGCTGCCGGCCTACGCGCAGGAGCCACCGCCGCCCGAGCCACCCGTCGTGGTCGAGGAAGCCGTCGCCGAGCCGGAAGCGCTTCCAGATCAGGTGCTTGCAGACGATCCTGCCGCGGAGGTCGAGACGGTACCCGAGCCGGTCGCGGAGCCTGCGCCCGTGACCGAAGCCGTGCCGGCCGCGACCGGCGGCCGGCGGATCGTGATGCTGCCGGTGGAGTTCACGGTCTTCCAGAAATCCGTCGCGGGCATGGAGGCCGTGCCGAACTGGAGCGAGACGGCGCGCTACACGCTGGGTGAGGCCGCGGCGCGGATGCTGCGCCAGGACGAGCGCTTTGAGATCGTGCCGCTGCCCGAATTCGATGCAGCGACCGGCGCGCTGCTGCGCGAGCACGTGGAGCTGTTCAAGATCGTCGGTGACTCGGCGACGACCTTCCTGCAGTTCGGCGGCAAGGCCTGGGCCGAAAAGAAGGCGAACTTCGACTACACGATCGGCGACGGACTGGGCTTCGTCGCCGAGACTGCCGGCGCCGACTACGCCTTCCTGCTCGCCGGCGCGCAGGTCGCACAGACCGGCGGCGCCGTGTTCATGCAGTTCCTCGCCGCGGCCGGCGGCATCGCGCTGCCGGGCGGAGGCACCTACATCTTCACCGGCATCGTCGACCTGAGGACCGGCGCCGTGAAGTGGCTCAACTCGAAGCTCGGCATGCAGATGTTCGGCGTCACCGGCAGCGACGTGCGCAATCCCGACACCGCCTACGAGGTGGTGACGAAGATGTTCGAGGGATTCCCGGCCAGCAAGCTCGTCGATTTCCCGCCATTCTGAGATGCGGCCTGTGCGCGCAGCATTGTTGACGGGCGCCGCTGGCGCTGTGCTGGCTGCGGGCAGCGCGTCGGCGCTGGACGAGGCCGAGCAGCGCGCCCGGATCGCGTTCGAGACGCAGAAGTTCGAGCAGCAGATCGAGCACAGCGCGGACCTGTTCGCGGATCCTGCGCTCGATGCCTACCTGCAGGAAGTGACCGACCGGCTGTTTCCGGACCTGGCCGGCAAGCTGCGCGTGCGGACCTTCCGTGACCCGAACTTCAACGCCTTCGCGGTCGCGACCGGGGGCGTCTACTTCCATACCGGCGCGCTGCTGCGGCTCGACGACGAGGCCCAGCTCGCGCTGGTGCTGGGCCACGAGGGCACGCACGTGACGGCGGACCACGTGTACCGGCGCATCCGGTCGGCGAAGAGCACGTCGAAGTTCACACTGCTCGCCGGCATGGTCGCGGCCGGCTTCGGCGTGCCGCCCCAGCTGGCGGCGATCATCGGCTACTCGACGATGGCCGGCTTCTCGCGCGAGCACGAGCGCGAGTCGGACCGCGGCGGTTACGACCGCATGGTCGGCGCCGGCTACGATGCACGGGGCGCGGCCGAAGGCTTCGCAAGGCTCGAGCGGGAGCTGCGGGTGCGCAACGTGACGCAGGGGCCGTACTTCTTCGCGTCGCACCCGCGCGTCAAGGAGCGCGTCGAGACGATGGCGGAGTTCGCCGGCGACGCGCCGCCGGCAGGCGAGCGGCATCGCGAGCGCTACCTCGCCGCGACGCTGGCGGCGCGGATGGACGCAGTCGACCAGTTGCACCGCCAGGGCAACGGCAAGACGCTGGTGTTCCTGCTCGAGGATGAGGGCCTGCTCGCGACACTGCCGCCGGAGGCGCGCTATTACCTGGCCGAGGGCTACCGGCTGCGCGCCGCGCGCGCGCGCCGCGAGTCCGGCGACCGGCGCAGTGAGGCCGAGATCGAGGCGCAGCGTGCCGCGGATGCGCTGCGCGCGGTCGAGGAGTACGAGCGCACGCTGGCCGAGACGCCGGACTTCGCGCCGACCTGGCAGGCGCTGGCGCTGCACCATTACCGTGCCGGTAACAAGCCGCGCGCGCTGGAACTGTTCCGCCGTTACCTGGAGCTGGCGCCGGACCCGAAGCAGAGTGGCTACGCGCGCCAGTACGTCGAATCGCTGAGCAAGGAACTCGGACAATGATCAGGAATGCAATGCGCGCCGTGGCGCTGCTGGCCGGACTGGCGGTGGCTGCCCCCGCGCTGGCCTGGAAACTCGTGGACGCGGGCACGCCCTTCGTGCACAAGGGCAGCGGCTACTCGATCCAGTACCCGCCCGGCTGGCGCTGGGTCAAGATGCCTTTCGGCGACGAGACGCTCGCGACCCGCGACGGGCCGGCGATCCAGCTGATCTCGGTGGATTTCCGCAAGCACCGGAACGCGTTCCGGGCGCTGAAGCAGGACTCGACGCCGGACATGATGCCGCAGGAACTGGCGCAGAAGCTGGGCGCAGAGGCGACCAGCGCGCGCGGCCTGCAGAACATGGAGATCCTGTCCGACGAGCCGGTGACGCTGGCCGGCCGGCCGGGCTTCCGGCTGCACCTGGCCTACCGGGCCTCGGTGGACGCCGGCTCGGTGCGTTACGAGGAGGTCGTCGTCGGGGCGAACTCGCCGCAGGGCATCTTCATCATCAGTTACCGCGCGCCGCACCTGCACTTCTTCACGCGCGACGTCCCGCAGTTCGAGCAGGCGCTGGCCAGCTTCACGATCGCCGACCAGCCGGGCAAGGCGCGGCGCTGACGCGCCGCGGCCCCGGCTCAGTGCCAGAGCCCCAGCACCAGCCCGATCACGGTGAACTGCAGCGTGTGATAGCCGGCGTTGATCAGGAACAGCGTCAGGCTCTTGCGCTCGAACAGGTAATTGATGCCGAGGCTCGCGCCGACCCAGAACAGCCCGGCCGAGAACCCGGCGCTGACCGCCAGCACGAGATCCGGCTCGCGACCGAGGAAGATCGCGAACACGGTCGCCGCGACCAGCGACAGCAGCAGCGCGCCGCCGTAGGTCACCGCCGGGTTGCCCGACTTGATCTGCTCGTCGGTGACGCCGGACTCGAGCTGCCAGGCGGGCCCGAACAGCACCGGCGAATACCAGATGCCGCCGACGACGAAGGACGACACGGCCGCGGCGATGACGGCCAGCCAGTTGACGTCGAACATGGGACCCCCTGCAATGCGCTGACGGTTTGAGCAGATTGCGCGCGGGAGGGGGAATGCGCAACAGTCCGGCCGACCGGCCGCTGCGGGGACTCCCGGAACTGGGGCTGCGGGCCCGGTTCGAGGAGGCGCTCGCCGCCGGCGAAGGCGAGGCCGGTGCGCACTGCGTCCACGAGCTGTGGATGCGCGGCGCGATGCCGATGAACATCGAGTCCGCGCTGGCCCGGCTGTGGCAGGCCGCGGCGGCCAGCGTGCCGGACTGGCTGCCGATGCACTACGTGTCCTGGCTGCCGCTGGCCTACGAGGTCGCGGGCCGCTGCCGCGCGACCGGCAGCGGCCGCAGCCATGTCTACCTGGTGCTGCTGGACTATTCGGACAGCCGCGCCGAGCCCTGGGCCGTCTACGTCGGCATCAGCCGCTACCGGCCGGCGCAGCGCTTCGACCAGCACAAGGCCGGGATCCGTGCCGCCGGTGTCGTGCTTAAGCGCGGCGTAGAGGTGCTGACCGGCCCGGTGCTGCACCTGCAGTACATCCCGCGCGACGAGGCCATCCGGATCGAGGAGCAGCTGGCCGAGGCGCTGCGCGCGGCCGGCATCTTCGTCCGCGGCGGGCATTGAGGCGGCGGCCCGGATCGTTTGAAATGTCGCAACGGCACCGGGGGGCCAGCGATGGACGCCGACGGGAACGAGCCGGAGCTGCCGGCCGAGGCAAGGGCCGCGATTGCCGCCGGCCGCAAGGTCGATGCGATCCGGATCCTGCGCGAGTCCGGGGGCATCGGGCTGCAGGAGGCCAGCGCGCGCGTGGGCCGCTACATCTCGCGCGACCCGGCGCTGAAACTGCAGCTGGAGCGGCAGCAGGCCGAGCTGAAGCGCACGGTGATCCGCTGGGTGATCATCGCCGACGTGATCATCGTCGCGGCGCT
>JBFGAO010000042.1:0-7793 GCA_041568095.1 Steroidobacteraceae bacterium
AGCCGGCGCCGGAAGCGCCTGCGGCGGCGATGGAGCCAGCCGCTGCCGCGCTGGCCGGCCCGCCGGTCCGCGAGGCCGAGCGCGCGGAGATCGCGCGCGTCGACGCGGAGCTGCTCGACACGATGCTGAACGCCGCGGGCGAGGCCAGCATCTTCCGCTCGCGACTGGAGCAGCAGCTGTCCTCGGTCGAGTTCAACCTCGCCGAGCTCGGGCGCGTCGTGCAGCGGCTGAAGGACCAGCTGCGCAAGCTCGAGATCGAGACCGAGGCACAGATCCTGCACCGTCACGTCGAGCAGGCGCCGCGCCGCGACGACTTCGACCCGCTGGAGCTGGACCGTTACTCGACGATCCAGCAGTACTCGCGTGCGCTGGCCGAGACCAGTTCCGACGTCGCCAGCGTGCAGACACTGCTGGAGAGCCTGACCCGCGAGGCGCAGAACCTGCTGACCCAGCAGGGCCGCGTGATCTCCGACCTGCAGGGCGGCCTGATGCGCACGCGGATGGTGCCCTTCCAGCGCCACCTGCAGCGGCTGACGAGGCTCGTGCGACAGGCCGCCGCGGAGTCCGGCAAGAAGGTGGAACTGGTGGTCGGCGGCGCGGCCGGCGAGCTCGACCGGCAGGTGCTGGACCGGATGCTGGCGCCGTTCGAGCACATGCTGCGCAACGCCGTCGTGCACGGCATCGAGGAGCCGGCCGCGCGCGTCGCTGCCGGCAAGCCGGAGACCGGCCGGATCGAAATGACGCTGCGCCGCGAGGGTGCGGAGGTCGTGATCACCGTCGCGGACGACGGCGCCGGCGTCAACCTGAAGGCCGTTCGCGACCGCGCAATCGGGCTCGGCATGCTGACCCCGAAGCAGGAGCTGTCCGACGAGCAGGCGCTGCAGCTGATCTTCGAGCCCGGTTTCTCGACCGCGGGCCGCGTCACGCAGGCGGCGGGCCGCGGCGTCGGCATGGACGTCGTCGCCACCGAGATCAAGAAGCTCGGCGGCTCGCTGTACACCGAGACCGAGGCCGGTCGCGGCACGCGCTTCACGATCCGGCTGCCGTTCACGCTGGCGATCAGCCAGGCGCTGGTGGTCCGCGTCGGCGAGGAGCTGTTCGCGCTGCCGCTGCCGACCGTCGAGGGCGTCGTGCGGGTGCCGCGCTCGGAGGTGCTGCGGCACCTCGGCGAGGACGCGCCGGCCTTCGACTACGGCGGCCAGCAGTACCGCTTCCAGCACCTGGCCAGCTTCGTCGGCGGCGCGCCGGCGCCGATGCCGGACACCGACGCAGCGGTGCCCGTGATCCTCGTGCGTGCCGCCGAGCATTCGACGGCGATCGTGACCGACGAGCTGCTCGGCAGCCGCGAGATCGTCGTCAAGTCCGTCGGCCCGCAGGTTTCCGGGATCCGCGGCATCTCCGGCGCGACGATCCTTGGCGACGGCCGCATCTGCGTGATCCTCGACATCGGGGCGCTGGTGCGATCCGAGTGGCGCCAGCGGCCGCCCGAGGCGACGGTGCCGGGCCAGGGCGACCGGCGCGTGTTCGCGCTGGTCGTCGACGACTCGATCACGGTGCGGCGCGTCACGCAGCGGCTGCTCGAGCGCAACGGCATGCGCGTGCTGACGGCGAAGGACGGCCTCGAGGCCGTCTCGGTGCTGCAGGACGAGACGCCGGACGTGATCCTGCTCGACATCGAGATGCCGCGCATGGACGGCTACGAGGTCGCCTCGCACGTGCGCAACGACCCGCGCCTGAAGGACATCCCGATCGTGATGATCACGTCGCGGGTCGGCGAGAAACACCGCGCGCGCGCGATCGAGCTGGGCGTCAACGAGTACCTCGGCAAGCCCTACCAGGAGGGCCAGCTGCTGCAGGCGATCGAGCCGCTGGTCCGGAGGGCCGGTTCGTGAGCGGCGAGCAGGAGCTGTACGGGCTGATGGTGCCGCTGCTGGACGAGCGGCTGCTGGTGCCGCGGGCCTGCGTCGCCGAGGTGACCGGTTACCAGCCGCTGCAGGAGATGCCCGGCGCGCCGCCGTGGTACCTCGGCATCGCGCCCTGGAACGGGCGCAGCATCCCGGTCGTGTCCTTCGAGGGCGCCTGCGGCAGGCGCATCCCGGTAGTCGGCGGCCGCACGCGCATCGTGATCTTCAGCTGCCTCGGCCAGAAGCTGCCGGCCGGCCACTTCGGGATCGTGACGCAGGGCTTCCCGCAGCTGGTGCGGGTCAGCCCCGGCGTCGTCGCGGCCGACAACTCGCGCAGCTTCCCCGAGCGCGCGCCGGTGCTGTGCCAGGCGCGCATGGTCAACGAACTGCCGCTGATCCCCGACCTCGAGCGCCTCGAGGAAATGATCGCCGACGAGACGACGGTCACCGCCGCCTGAGCCTCAGGCCAGTTCCAGCTCCCGGCCCAGCCGGCGCCAGGCCGCCGCTTCGAGGCGCTGCATGCGCAGGCGGGCGCCGCGCGCCGCGTCGTCGCCGGTGACGGCCGCCGCGGGCAGCGGCCGCAGCAGGCGCCCCAGCAGACGCAGGTCGAAGACGCTGACCGGGCCCTGCGCGGCGGCCTGCCAGTAGGCGGCCAGCGGGCCGTCGTCGCCGCCGGCGGTCATTGCCAGCAATTCCGGGATACCGTCGGCCCGCGCGACGCGCTCGACGCGCGCGACCGCCATGATCGTCGCCGGCCAGGGCCGCGTCCCGTCACCCGGCTCGCAGAACAGCAGCAGGTCGCCGGCAGCCGGCTCGGGCTCCGCGGCGCTGCGCAGCAACTGACGGCGCAGCGGCCCGGCCAGCGTGCGCGGCGTGCCCGGCTCGAACAGTCCGGCCTGCCGCTCGCCGGCGAGTTCGGGCAGCAGCCGCGCGTGGCTGCCTGCGTCCAGCGGCAGCAGCCAGGCATCGCCGTGCGGGGCGGGCGCGGCCACGGCTGCCGGCGCGCCGTGCAGCAGCAGCTCGCGGCCATGCTCGTCGCGGCCGCGGCGCTCGAAGCCCAGCGCGTCGAGCAGCAGCAGCGCGTGGTCCTGGTGCGGCGGCACGCGCGCCGCCAGCGCCGCGCGGCGCTGGCGGGCGACGGCCAGCGCGGCGCCGATCACGGGCTCCAGCGCGCGATTGCCGCGGGCCGTCCCGCCGCAGGCCAGTGCGACCAGTGTCGGCGTGTCGCGCTCCTGCGCGAGCAGCCCGGCGGCGACCGGCTCGCCCCGCTCGCGCGCGACGAACAGCCTGCCCTGGCGCGCTTCCATGCGCCCGCGCAGGTAGGGGTCGAAAGGCTCGCAGTCCTCGGCGAGCATCCGCGCGACGGCAGGCTCAGCCAGCATCACGCGCGGGTCGTCCTCGCCGACGGAGACCGCGGCGCCTTCACCGGCGAGGGCGTCCAGCCAGGCCAGCGCGTCGGCCGGCGACAGCACGCGGCCGCGCAGGCCGCCCCGGGCGGCGAGCCGGTGCAGGCGGCCGTCTTCGGCAACCAGCAGATGCGCGATGCGCGCATGCAGCGCGCCGAGCAGGGCCAGGTCGGCGCGGTCGATCTCGTTGCGCACCGGGGCGAAGCGGGCCGCGAGGTCGCGCTCGCTGGGCAGCGGCAGCGCCGGCAGGCGCACCAGCGGCTCGAGCCGGCCGAGGTCGACGCCGCGGCGCTGCACGTCGGGATCGGACGCGGCCTCGCGCCAGCTCGGCTCCTCGACGCACAACTGCAGGCCCAGCGCGGCGCAGCGCTGCGACACGCGGAACAGCAGGCGGCCGAAGTCCTCGCTGCCCGGGCCGAAGCACAGGTAGGGATCCAGTAGCAGGCGCAGGCCCGTGTCCACGGGCGCGGGCCGGCCGCGCAACGGTCTGGTCGTGTCGAGCAAGCGGTATATGCGACCGCGGGGATCAGGGTCCGCAGCCGCGGCGACATGGTAATCGGACGATCGTGCTGCCGCCAGCCTCGCGTGTCAGCGCAGGTCGCCGGCCGCGGCCTGCAGCACGGTGATCGCGGCGATCGCGGCGGTCTCGCTGCGCAGGATCCGCGGGCCCAGCGCATGGGGCTGGTAGCCGGCGCGTCCGGCTGCATCAACTTCGGCCTCGTCGAGGCCGCCCTCGGGCCCGACCAGCAACTCACAGGGAGCGTCGCTGCTGGCCAGCGCCGCGAGCTGGGTCGTCGCCCCGGGCGCGAGCTGGAGCCGGCGCAGTCCCTGGGCCGGTGCCCGCTGCAGCCACCCGGCCAGCGGCAGCGGCGCGGCGATCTCGGGCAGCCGCGCGCGCCCGCACTGCTCGCAGGCGGCGATCGCGACGCCCTGCCAGTGCGACTGCCGGCGCGCGGCAGCGTCGGCATCCAGGCGCACGACGCTGCGGGCGCTCAGCACCGGCTGGATCGCGGCGACGCCCAGCTCGGTCGCCTTCTGGATCACCCAGTCCATCTTCTCGCCGCGCGCGACGGCCTGGACCAGCCGGATCGCCAGCGGCGACTCCGGGCAGGCAGCGGCGCGGCCGTCGATCGCGAGCTCGACCTCGCCGCGGCGCAGCGCGGCGATCCGCGCCGGGTAGTCGCTGCCGTCGCCATTGAAGGCGGTCACGGCGTCGCCGGCACTCAGCCGCAGCACGCGAGTTGCATGCGCGGCGGCCGGGCCCGACAGCGTCGCCCGCGCTCCGGGCGCCAGCGCCGCATCGACGTACAGCCGGATCACGCGCACAGCGCGTCCACGGCCCCGCGCGTGACCTCGGCGAGCCGGTCGACCTGTGCCTCGGTGATCACGTAGGGCGGCATCCAGTACAGGACGCCGCCTAGCGGCCGCAGCAGCACGCCCTGCGACAGCGCGTATTCGTAGGCGCGCAGGCCGCGCCGTTCGCGCCAGTCCCAGCGCTCGCCGCTCGCGCGGTCCTTGACCGTCTCGATCGCGAGGATCATGCCGGTCTGGCGGATCTCCGCGACGTGGGGATGGTCCGCGAGCCGGGCGGCGGCCTCCGCCATCCGCAGCGCCAGCGCACGGTTGCGCGCGAGGACATCATCCTCGGCGAAGATGTCCAGCGTCGCGAGCGCCGCGGCACAGGCCAGCGCGTTGCCGGTGTAGCTGTGCGAGTGCAGGAATGCGGTCAGCCGCGTGTAGTCGTCATAGAAGGCGTCGTAGACCTCTTCGGTGGTCACGACCACCGACAGCGGCAGGTAGCCGCCGGTCAGGCCCTTGGACAGGCAGATGAAGTCGGGCCGGATCCCGGCCTGCTCGCAAGCGAACATCGTGCCGCTGCGGCCGAAGCCGACCGCGATCTCGTCGGCGATCAGCAGCACGCCGTGCCGGTCGCAGGCCTCGCGCAGCAGCGACAGGTACACCGGGTGGTACATGCGCATGCTGCCGGCGCACTGCACCAGCGGCTCGACGATGACCGCGGCGATCCCGCCGGCCTGCGCCGCGAGCACCTGCTCCATCTGCGCGAACGTCCGGCGCGTGTGGGTCTCCCAGCCCTCGCCGGGCGCGCGCAGGTGGCAGTCGGGCGACGGCACCGTGATCACGTCCATCAGCAGCGGTTCATAGGTCTTCTTGTAGAGCTCGACGTCGCCGACCGCCAGCGCGCCCAGCGTCTCGCCGTGGTAGCTGTTGGACAACGTCACGAAGCGGCGCTTGGCCGGCTGCCCGCGGTTCTGCCAGTAGTGGAAGGCCATCTTGATCGCGACCTCGACGGCCGACGAGCCGTTGTCCGCGTAGAAGCATCGCGTCAGGCCGCGCGGCAGCAGCGCGACCAGGCGCTCGGACAGTTCGACGACCGGCTCGTGCGTGAATCCGGCGAGGATCACGTGCTCGAGCCTTTCCAGCTGCGCGCGGACGGCGGCGTTGATGCGCGGGTTGGCGTGCCCGAACAGGTTGACCCACCAGGAGCTGATCGCGTCCAGGTACCGACGGCCGTCGAAGTCCTCGAGCCAGACGCCGTCGCCGCGCGCGACCGGGATCATCGGCAGCCGCTCGTGATCCTTCATCTGCGTGCAGGGATGCCACACGACCGCGAGGTCGCGGGCGGCTATCGCCTCGTTGTGTCTGGCGGCTGTCATCGGCTGTCCGCGTGTCAGGGAACAGGATTCTAGCCAAGCGGGCGCCGGCCCGGCGGCCGGATCCACTACACTGTGCGCGATGGGCACCCTGGGAGCGGCCGGCGGCGCGGAGCAGGGGCCGGATCGCGCGTCCGGCTGGCTCGACGGCGTGCGCCGCGTCGCTTCGCCGAACTGCGATGCCCGCCCGCCCGGCTGCGCGCCGGAGCTGGTCGTGATCCACGGCATCAGCCTGCCGCCCGGCCGTTTCGGCGGCCCGTGGATTGACCGCCTGTTCACGAACAGCCTGCCGGCAGACGCCGATCCGTACTTCGCGACGATCCAGTCGCTGCGTGTCTCGGCGCACCTGCTCGTCGCGCGCGACGGCTCGCTGACGCAGTACGTCCCGATCGGGCTGCGCGCCTGGCACGCCGGCGCGTCGAGCTGGTGCGGCCGCGGGGCCTGCAACGACTACTCTGTCGGCATCGAGCTCGAGGGCAGCGACGAGGAGCCCTACGACGGCCGGCAGTACGCGTCGCTCGCGCGGCTGCTGGTAAAGCTGCAGCGGGAATACCCGACGCTGGCCGGCGGCGCGGTGGCCGGGCACAGCGACGTCGCGCCGGGGCGCAAGACGGACCCCGGCCCGCACTTCGACTGGGCGCGGCTTGCGCGCGAGGTCGAGGCCGCCGGCGGGCGACTGCGCCGGGAGACGCCCGCTTGACGCTGATCGCGCTGCTGCTGGCGCTGCTGCTGGAGCGCGCGCTCGCGCAGCTGCTGCACCTGCGCGAGGCTGGCTGGGTCGCGCCTTACTGGCACGCGATCAATGCGCGCATCCGGCGCGCGGGGCGCGCGGGCCGCACGGCGGGCTGCGTCGCGGCGGTGCTGCTGCTGGTGCTGCCGGTCGGCGCCGCGGCGATGGTGCTGGACCGCTGGCTGCCGCCGGCGACCTGGGTGCTGTTCGCGGCGCTGGTGCTCGTGTTCTCGCTGGGCCCGCGCGACCTGGTCGAGGAACTCGAGGACTACATCGATGCCGAGGAGGCCGGCGACGTCGAGCGCGCTCGCGCGGCCGCCGCCATCGTCATCGAGCACGACGCCGCGCAGCGGCGCGAGGCGCGCGCCGAGGCGGTCGAGGAGGCGGCCTTCTCGCAGGCCAACAACCGGATCTTCGGCGTGCTGTTCTGGTTCGTGCTGCTGGGGCCGACGGCGCTCGGGCCGGTGGCGGCCTGGCTGTTCCGCGCCAGCGATCTGCTGCGCCGCGCGGCGATCGCCGACCCGGCGACGCCGCCGGCCGCCACCGCGTTCTTCGAGCGCCTGCACTTCCTGCTCGCCTGGCTGCCGGCCCGGCTCGTCGCGCTCAGCTATGCGTTGGCCGGCAGCTTCGAGGAGGCACGGCGCGAGATGGGACGCGGCCTCGCGGCCGCCGGGCGGATCCTCGAGCGCAACGACCTGCTGCTGGTGCTGGCCGGGCGCGGCGCACTGGCCGCCGACCTGGGCCCGGAGCCAGCCGCGCCGGCCCGCGCGGCGCTGCGGCTGATCCGCCGGACGCTGCTGATCTGGCTGACGGTCATTGCGCTGCTGACGCTGGCGGCATGGGTCGCCTGACGGCGGCGCTGGCCGCCGCACTGCTGGCAGGCTGCCAGGCGCCGGCACCGCCGCCGCCCGGCGAGCGCATCATCAGCGTCGCACCGAACCTGACCGAGCTGCTGTTCGCAGCCGGTGCTGCCGGGCAGGTCGTTGCGGTCAGCGAATACAGCGACTACCCGCCGGGGTTGCGGTCGTCACGGACGCGGCGGCCGCCGAACCTGGAGCGACCATTTTCCGCGGACCCAAAC
>JBFGAO010000043.1:0-7701 GCA_041568095.1 Steroidobacteraceae bacterium
AGGAAGTAACGCTTGGTCGCGTCCCAGCCACCGTCGTGCAGGAAGCGCGCCGCGCCGATCTGCGTGACCTTCAGGTTATCGACGTCACGGTAGTTCACGAGCAGGATCTGCCCGGTCTCCTTGACGTTGACGATCCACTCCGGGTGCTCGTGCGACGCGACGATCGCGGCGACGCGCGGCTCCGGGTGGTACTCCTGCGTGTCCACGGTCATGCCGCGCGTGGACATGATCTTCATCGGCTCCAGCGTCTGGCCGTCCATGACGACGTACTGCGGCGGCCAGTAGGTCCCGGCGATCGCGTAGCGGTCCTCGTAGCCCTCGTACTTCGAGGTCTCGACCGAGCGCGCCTCGAGCCCGACCTTGATCTCGGCGACGATCCGCGGCTTCTCCATCCACAGGTCGATCAGGTCGATCTTCGCGTCGCGGCCGACCGTGTAGACGTAGCGCCCCGAGTGGGACATCCGCGAGATGTGCACCGCATAGCCGGTGCGCAGCACCGCGATGATGCGCTTCGAATGCCCGTCGACGAGCGCGACCTCGCCGGAATCGCGCAACGTGACCGCAAAGATGTTGTCGACGTCGTAGTCGTTCATCTTGCGGGTCGGGCGCTGCTCGACCGGCACGATGACCTTCCAGGCCTGGCGCATGTCCGCGAGGCCGTATTCGGGCGGCGTCGGCGGCTGGTGCTGGATGTAGCGCGCCATCAGGTCGATGTCCTCCGCCGACAGCTCGCCGGAACTGCCCCAGTTCGGCATGCCGGCGGGCGAGCCGTAGGCGATGAAGACCTTCAGGTACTCGGTGCCGCGCTTCTGTGTCAGGTCCGGTGTCAGCGGCTTGCCGGTCGCGCCCTTGCGCAGCACGCCGTGGCAGCCGGCGCAGCGCTCGAAGTAGATCTGCTTGGCGCGATCGAACTCGGGGCGCGTCATGTCCGGCGCGCCCGGCGACACGACCATCTCGATGTCGCCCGCTGCTGCGCCGATCGGCGACGGCGCGCCGCGGTACTTCAGCTCGGCGAGCTGGGTGCCCGGGTGCTCGGTGGGCGCGCCCGGCGCCCGCTCCGCCCTGGAGCCGGCGCGCACCGCGGCCACCTCGGCCACGCTGACCGCGCCCCAGGCATTGCCCCAGGCGTTCAAGGCGTAGGTCAGCGCGTCGGCGATCTCGGCGTCGGACAGCTGGTTCATCGGCGGCATCACCGAGTTGTACTTCTGGCCGTTGACGACGATCTCCCCCTGCAGGCCGTTCAGCACGTTGGCGATCGCGCGCTGCCTGTCAGCCTTCAGGTAGTCGGAGGCCGCGAGCGGCGGGAAGGCACCGGGCAGCCCCTTGCCGTCGGCCTGGTGGCAGGCCATGCAGGCGGCCTGGTAGGCCTTCTCGCCGGCCTGCATCCGCTCCGCCGTCGGCGCGCTCTTCCCCGCCGCCGCCTCGGCGCGATGCACCGCCAGCGGGTCGGCGGCCGGCGCGCGCGCCTGCGCGATGGCGAGGCCCGACAGCAGGACGCCGGCCAGCGCAGTCGCCGTCGCAAACCGTGCAGTCATCCCGTTCATGACCCGCCTCCTTGCTAGTGCTTGCCGGCCGTCAGGTCCGCCTTCGCGCCGATGCCGAGCGTGTAGCCGAGCGACACGAGGTGGAAGCGCCCGTCCGTGAAGTCGTCGTGGATCGAAAAGCCGAAGTTGTAGGTCTTGCCTGGCGCCAGCGCGATGTCGCCGGGCCCGCCGGCCGCAAGCTTGCGCACGAAGGTGACGGTCCAGGTGTCGCCGGCGAGCTTGCCAGTCGCCGACACCAGGCCCTTGCCGTCGCCCATTACCCGTCGCTCGGCGACGTGGCCGTCGACGGCCTTGCCCTTGCTGGTCCACTGCATCAGGTCGTAGAACACACCCGCCTGCAGGCTGCCGCCCTTGACGTACTTGGTCTTGGTGTCGTCGGCGACGCCGGGCATCGTGCGCACGTCGCCGTGGCAGCTCGCCCAGCAGCCTGCAAGGTCCGCGGTCTCGACGCGGCCATCGTCGAGCATGATCGACAGCTTCGCCTGGTTTTCGGCGTCGCGCTTGGCGGCGCCGGTCGGCGGCGGCTGCTTCCAGCTGAAGCGCAGGTACAGGTTGGTCCCGTCATGGGCCGCCTGTGCATTGACCTGGATCGACGTGGCTCGGCCCTTGACCGCGGCCGGCTCCAGCTTCGGGTTGCCGAACACGCTCTTGCCGACGTCGGCTGCCTCCTCGTCGTGGCAGCCTGCGCAGGTCTCGCCCTTGCTGAGCCCGCGCGATCCGTCATGGTCCGCACGCTTCGTCATCCAGGCCATCGGAGTCACGCCCGGGTAGAAGACGGTGAACTTGACCGGGGTCACCTTGCTCCAGTCGGGTTCGGCCCCGCCCGCGATTCCGGTCGTCATCGTCAGCGCCGCGAGCGCGGCAAGCAGCGTCAGCCGTTTCATGCTTCGTCCTCTTCGGTCATGCCTTCCGGCAGCGTGTGCGCGATGCCCTTGTGGCAGTCGATGCAGGTGTCGCCGTCCTCGATGCCCATCGCGTGCATCCGGGCGGCCTTCTTCGCCTGCGCCTCGATGTTCATGCTCTCGAACGAGTGGCAGTTGCGGCACTCGCGCGAGTCGTTCTTCTTCAGCCGGGCCCACTCGCGGCGCGCCAGCTCGAGGCGGTGGGCCTCGAATTTCTCGGGCGTATCGATCTTGCCGGTGATCTTGCCCCACAGCTCGCCGGTCGCCCGGACCTTGCGGACCATCTTGTGGTGCCACTCGCGCGGCACGTGGCAGTCGGAGCAGATCGCGCGCACGCCGGTGCGGTTCGAGTAGTGGATCGTGTGCGTGTACTCCTCGTAGACGTTGTCGCGCATCTCGTGGCAGGAGATGCAGAACGCCTCCTCGTTGGACAGCTCGACAGCGGTGTGGAAGCCGCCCCAGAACAGGATCCCGCCGACGAACCCGACCAGCAGCAGGCTCATCAGCGTGTAGCGCGGGTGCGGCTTGCGCAGCCAGACCCACAGCCGCCGCAACGGCCCGCCCGGACTTCCCGGCTGCCTCGCTTGTTCGGTCATGTGTTGCCCCCGGCGTATGCCGGCACCATCGTCTCCGCTACGGCCACCGCGGCGATAGCGCGGCTTACCGAGATGCCGCTGCGGCGCCGCGCAGGCGCAGTCGGGCAGCCTGTGCGGACAAGTGGAGCCGGCGCGGCAAACCGACAGACGGGCGGGCAGCGGTTACACTATCGGCCACGGCCCGCCGGGCGGAACCTGCCAAGGCAGGCGCGGTCTGTCGGGACGGACCCTGTACAGATAAGGAATGCCCATGAAATTTCCGTCTCTGCTGCTGGCGGCCGCGCTGGGTGCCAGCCTGCTTGCGGCGCCCGCCTCGGCCGTCACCCGCGAGGAAACGACGATCTCGAGCGCGATGGTGGTGCTGCGCGAGCTGCAGGCCATGCCCGACCTGCAGGTGCCGGACTGGCTGCTGGCGCGGGCCGAGGGCCTGGTCGTGCTGCCGGGCTCGGTCAAGTTCGGCTTCCTGGTCGGGCTGCGGATCGGCAGCGGCGTGATGCTGGTGCGCCGCCCCGACGGCAGCTGGAGCAATCCTGTGTTCGTCAACATCGGCGGCGGCAGTTTTGGCTGGCAGGTCGGCGGCCAGGTCGCCGACGTCGTGCTGGTGTTCACTACGCCGCGCAGTGTCGAGGGCATCACCGACGGCAAGCTGACGCTGGGCGCCGACGCCTCGGTCGCGGCCGGGCCGGTCGGCCGCACCGCGATCGCGTCGACCAGCGTGACCTTCGACTCCGAGGTCTACGCCTATTCGCGGAGCAAGGGCCTGTTTGCGGGCATTTCGCTCGAGGGCAGCGGGATCTTCATCAGCCACCGCTCGAACCGCCGCTTCTACGACGAGCCGCGGCTCACCACGACCGAGCTGCTGGCCAGCCGCACGCGGCCGCCGGCGCCGGCCGGCGAGCTGGTCGACGAGGTACGCCGGCTGACGACCGAGGCAGGTTCGCGCTTGGCCGAGGGCGCAGCCGCGCCGGCCGAGGCCGCAGCTGCGCCTGCACCCGCCTCGGAATCCGCGCGGCCCGCCGAGGCACGCACCTACCCGATGCCCGACCCGGAGCCCGGGCAGGAACCGCGCTGACGACAGAACCAGGGGAGGCCTGAAGTGAAGATCGGCGTCATCGGATTGGGAACGATGGGGCGGCCGATCGCGGGCCGCATCGCAGGGGCCGGCTACGAGCTGCTCGCCTGGAACCGGACACCGGGCCGCGCCGAGGGGCTGCCCGCCGACGCGGTGGTCAGCGTCCGGTCGCCGGCCGAGGCCTGCCAGGCGGAGCTGGTAGTGACCGTGCTGAGCGACGACGCCGCGGTCGAATCCGTGATGTTCGACGGCGACCGGCTCGTGAGCGCCGGCGTGCCCGGGCTGATCCACGCCTGCCTGAGCACGATCAGCGACACCCTGGCGCTGCGTCTCGCCGCCGCGCATGAAGCCGCCGGGCAGGCCTATGTTTCGGCGCCGCTGTTTGGCCGGCCCGACGCGGCCGCAGCCGGCAGGCTGCTGATCGCGGCGGCCGGCCCGCAGGCGGCGCTCGAGCGCTGCCGGCCGGTGCTGGAATTGCTGGGCCGAGTCCAGTACCTCGGCGAGGATGCCGCGGCCGCCAATGTCGTCAAGTCGGCCGTCAACTTCCTGATGGCGGCCGTCGTCGAGAGCCTGCGCGACGCGCTGACGCTGGTGCACGCGGCCGGCGTCGACCCGCGCGAGTTCACCGGCATCGTCACGCAGTCGCTGTTCCCGACGCCCGTCTACCAGTACCTGGGCGGCATGCTCGCGGTCCGGCTGGCCGCAGGCGGCGGGCGGGTGCCGAATCCCTTCCTGCCCGGCGCCGAGCAATGCGTCGCGTCGGCCGCGAGGCTCGGCGTCGACGCGCCGCTGATCGCGCAGGTCGGCGGGCACCCGGCTTCCGGTGCTGGCGAAAACAAGAGATGAAGGTCGTCAAGTACCTCGCGATCGGGCTGGCGGTGCTGGTCGCGCTGTTCGTCGGCATCGGGCTGCTGCTGCCCGGCTCGGTCCATGTCGAGCGCTCGATACACGTCGAGGCACCGCCGGAACTGGTGCGGCCGCTGGTCGCCGGCTTCGGCCGCTTCAACGAATGGTCGCCCTGGTACGACCTCGACCCCGACGCCCGCTACGTGATCAGCGGACCGGCCGAGGGCGCAGGCGCGCGCCAGGAATGGGCCAGCAACAAGCCCGAGGTCGGCAGCGGCGCGCAGGAAATCCTCGAGGAGCGGCCCGGGCTGGTCAGGACCCACCTCAGCTTCGCCGGCCAGGGCGAGGCGATCGCGACGATCCGCTACCGGGCCGAGGACAACGGCACCCGCGTGGACTGGGCCTTCGACATGGACCTGGGCGCGAACGTGCTGCTGCGCTGGATCGGGCTCGTCATGGACGACGCGATCGGCGATGACTATGCGGAAGGCCTGCGGCGACTGAAGGCGCTCGCGGAGCAGGATGCCGCCGCGGCACGCGATGCCGCGCCTGACGTCCCGGCCGCGCCGGACGACGACACCGCGCCGGCCGCCTGAGGGCTCAGCCGGCCGTCACGCCGAGGCCGACCGGGCAGCTGACGCCGGTCCCGCCCAGCCCGCAATAGCCGCCCGGGTTCTTCGCCAGGTACTGCTGATGATAGTCCTCGCCGTAGTAGAACTCCGGCGCCGGCCCGATCTCGGTCGTGACCCGGCCGCGGCCGGCCTCGGCAAGTGCCTTCTGGTACGCCTCGCGGCTGGCCTCCGCGGCACGCAACTGCGCATCGCTGGTCGCGTATATCGCCGAGCGGTACTGCGTGCCGACGTCACCGCCCTGGCGCATACCCTGCGTCGGGTCGTGCTGCTCCCAGAACTGCCGCAGCAAGTCCTCGTAGGAGAGCTGTGACGGGTCGAACACGACGCGGACGACCTCGGTGTGGCCGGTCAGGCCGCTGCAGACCTCCTCGTAGGTCGGGTTGGGTGTGTGCCCGCCCGCGTAGCCGACCGAGGTCGAGTGCACCCCCGGCAGCTGCCAGAACAGGCGCTCGGCGCCCCAGAAGCAGCCCATGCCGAACAGCGCGAGTTCGAGCCCCGCTGGAAACGGCGGCTCGAGGCGGTTGCCATTGACGTAGTGACGTTCCGGCACCGGCATGCGCTCGGCGCGGCCGGGCAGTGCCTCCTCAGGGGCGGGCATCGTCGTCTTGCGGGCATGCACGGCCATGCTGTCGCTCCTGTCCTGCCGGCAGCCGGATTCTACTGGGATTGGCGCCTCAGGCGCCGGTCACCAGCTCGCGGACGCCGTTGATGACGAACTGCACGCCGATGCAGATCATCAGGAAGCCCATGATCCGCGCCACAGCGGCAACTCCGGCGGTGCCGAGTTTCTGGCTCAGCTGCTCGGCGGCGCGCAGCACGAACCAGCAGACGATCGCGACGACGAGGATGCCGATCACGACGCCGATGTGCTCGACGACGACGCGCAGGCCCTGCTCCTCGACGCGGATCGTCGACGACATCGAGATCACCGTCGCGATCGAGCCCGGCCCGGACAGCCCCGGCATCGCCAGCGGCGAGAACGAGATGTCGGCCTTGCCCTGCACTTCCTGGATCGCAGCCGCCGGGATCGACAGCGCGGGTTCCGGGAACAGCATCCGGAAGCCGAGGAAGGCGATCACGAGCCCGCCGGCGATCCGCAGCCCGGGGATCGAGATACCGAAGACCTGCATCAGCAGTGTGCCGAGCAGCAGGAAGCCGACCAGGATGCCGGTCATGTACCAGCAGGCCTTGCGGACCTGGCGCTCGCGCTCGGCCGGCGACAGGTGCTCGGTGATGCCGAGCAGCAGCACCGCCGCAGCGACGGGGTTGATGATCGGCAGCAGCGTCATCACCGTCAGGCCGATGTAGCCGATCATGTCGGCGGTCAGTTCCATGCGGGGGTCCCCAGGGTTCCGGGCGCGTACGCTACACCGGCAGGCCGCAAAACCCAAGTCGCCGCGGCCAGCCTAGAATGCGCCGGTGAGTACTTCTCCCAGCACGCCGCGGATCCGGCTGACCCAGGCGCTCTATGCGCTGGCGGTGCTCGCCGTGGCGCTGGGCGGCGGGCGGCTGCTGCAGGGCCCGGCCGGCATGCTGCTGCAGGCGGTCGGCTTCGCGCTGGTGGTCGCGGCCGTGCTCGGGCGCCTGTGGGCGAGCGCCTTCATCGCCGGGCGCAAGGACGAGCAGCTGGTCCGCGAGGGTCCTTACGCGGCCTGCCGCCACCCGCTGTACCTGTACTCCGTCGTCGCCGCGCTGGGACTCGGCCTGTCCTCGCGCAGCCTGCTGCTGGCCGCGCTGCTGCCCGTCGCGGTCGCGGTGATCGTGCTGCGCGCCGCGCGGCAGGAGGAGCGCCTGATGGAACAGCGCCATGGCGCAGCCTGGCGCGACTACCGAGGGGCCGTGCCTGCCTTCTGGCCCCGCCGGGGGCGTCCGCCGCTGCCGGCGGCGACGGTGATGTCGCCGGCGATCTACCGCAAGGCCTTCCTCGACGCCGCATCATTCCTGGGCCTGTGGCTGCTGGTCGTGCTCGCCGACGCGCTGCGCGAGTCCGGCGCCTGGCCCGCGCTGTTCCGGCTGCCATGAGCGACGGCGGGGCGCAGCAGCTGAAGGCCGACCTGTTCGGCCGGTTGCTGCTGCTGCGCGAGCCTGCGCCGCCGCGCGTGGTCCGCG
>JBFGAO010000044.1:0-7689 GCA_041568095.1 Steroidobacteraceae bacterium
CACCTCGGTGCGGACCATGCCGTGCGAGTCGTCGCGTTCCGACGCGACCGTGCCGGAGGACAGCGGCTGCCAGAACGACGGCCAGCCGGATCCGGACTCGTACTTCGCCTCGGACGAGAACAGCCGCTCGCCGCAGCACACGCAGAGGTAGGTGCCGGCGGCCTCGTTCCGGTAGAACTCGCCGGTGAAGGCCCGCTCCGTGCCGCGTTGCTGCGTCACGTAGTACTGCTCGGGCGTCAGCCGCGCGCGCAGTTCCTCGTCGGTGGGCTTGCCGCCGCTCATGCGGCGAGGTTAGCAGTTTTGCCGGCCGGGGCGCAGGCGGCCGCGGGGAAGGACTAGCGGCGTGCGACCGGCCAGTGCCCGAGGCGGTGCCTCAGCAGAGCAATGAGGTCGTCGAGCTCGTCGATCAGCTGCAGCAGCCGTTCCATGGCCGGGTCAGCGGCGTGCGACGGCCGGCTCGTCGTCGTCTACCGGCTCGTCCTCGGCCGGCTGCCAGTTGCTGCGGACCTTGTCGGCCCAGGTCTTGTAGTTCGCGTACTTCGTCAGGCGCCGCGAGATCGCGCCGTGACGGCTCGTCGCCGCCGGCCCGCGCGGACGCGCCGGGGCGTCAGCCGCCGCGCCATCTGCGCGGCCGTCGCCGGGACTCGCCGACAGCTTGTAGTCGCTCACGGTGCGGGCAGCCTGCAACAGGTCATGCCCGCAAGTTACGCGGACAGGTCAGTCCGAAACAGGAACTGGGTCACAGCTCACGGGCGCGCGACCCGTGAAAGTGCGGCTCAGCGCACGACCCGGTAACAGGGCTTGTATTCGCCGACCAGTTTCATGCGGCGCTGCGCGACGAAGGCGCGCAGCAGCTCGTCGAGCGGCCCGGCGATCTGCCGGTCGGCGCGGATCTCGAAGGGCCCGTGGCGCTCGATCAGCTGGATGCCGTGTTCCTTGACGTTGCCGGCGACGATGCCGGAGAACGCGCGCCGCAGGTTCGCCGCGCGCTCGTGCACCGGCAGGTCGGTCGACAGCGTCAGCGCGGCCATCGACTCGTGGCTGACCTCGAAGGGCCGCTGGAAGGCCGGCGGGATCTTCAGCAGCCAGTTGAAGTTGTAGGCGTCGCCCGCGCGGCGCCGCGAGCGGCGCACGGCATCGAAGCCGGTCTGCATCGCCCGCGCGGCCTCGGCCGGGTCGCCGACGATGATCTTGTAGCGGGCCTGCGCCTCCGGGCCCAGTGTGACCCCGATGAAGCGGTCCAGCTGCTTGAAGTAGTCGGCGCTCTCGCGCGGGCCAGTGAACACCAGCGGCAGCGGCTGCGGCGCGTTGGCCGGGTCGAGCAGGATGCCGAGCAGGTACAGCACCTCCTCGGCGGTGCCGACGCCGCCCGGGAACACGATGATGCCGTGCCCGAGCCGGACGAAGGCCTCGAGGCGCTTCTCGATGTCCGGCATGATCACGAGCTGGTTGACGATCGGGTTTGGCGGCTCGGCCGCGATGATGCCGGGCTCGGTGACGCCGACGTAGCGGCCGTCCCTGATGCGCTGCTTCGAGTGCCCGATCGTCGCGCCCTTCATCGGGCCCTTCATCGCGCCGGGGCCGCAGCCGGTGCAGACGGACAGCCCGCGCAGCCCGAGCTCGTAGCCGACTTCCTTCGTGTAGTCGTATTCCTCGCGCGGTATCGAGTGCCCGCCCCAGCACACCGCGAGCTCCGCGCGGCCCTTGTGGTCCAGCGCGCCGGCGTTGCGCAGGATGCAGAAGATCGCGTTCGTGATGCCGGCCGGGTCGTCCAGGTCGAAGCGCGCGACGATCTCGTTGTGCGTGTAGACGATGTCGCGCAGCACCGCGAACAGGTGTTCCTTGACGCCGCGGATCATCTCGCCGTCGACGAAGGCGCTGCCCGGCGCGTTGTGCATCTCGAGCTTGATGCCCCAGGGCTGCCGGACGATGCGCAGGTCGAAGTCGCGGTAGGCCTCGAAGATCAGCCGGGCGTCGTCGATCTGCGTGCCGCAGTTCAGCACCGCGAGCGCGCAGCGGCGGAACAGCGGGTACAGGCCGCCCTGGCCGCGGTCGAGGAGCTTGTCGACCTCCTGCTGCGACAGGTTCTCGAGTACGCCCTTCGGCGAGACGCGGGCGCGCACGACCGCTGCGAGGTCGCGGGCGTCCTGGTCGTTCACGGCCGGATCTCGATCGGCACGCCGGGCCCGGTCAGCAGCCAGAACTCCAGCATGTCCTCGTTGGACAGCGCGATGCAGCCGTCGGTCCAGTCGGTGTTCAGGTAGTGGCCGCGGGAATAGCGCGGCACGTTCGGCAGCCCGTGCACCATGATCGAGCCGCCCGGCGACCAGCCGTTGCGGCGCGCCTGCTGCAGGTCGCCGGCGTCCGGGTAGGACACCTGCACCGACAGGAAGAACTCGCTGCGCGCATTGCGCCGCGTCAGCAGGTAATTGCCCTCGGGCGTCCGGAAGTCGCCCTCGCGCTGCTTGTGCCCGGCCGGGCTGAGCCCCAGCGAGACCCTGTAGCTGGCGATCACCTCGCCGCCGCGCCACAGCTCCATGCGCCGCGCGCCCTTGTGCACGACGACGCGCTCGGCGGGCAGCAGCTGCCCGCCCGGCGCGGCACGCTCGATCGACAGGTCGGCGAAGGCTGGCGGGGCCAGCAACAGCGCCAGCAGGGTCAGTATCCGGAACGGTCTGGTCATCATCTGGCGCGAGAGTATAGCGCCGTCTGCCGCCATTCAGCGCGGGACGAGTTCGATGCCATCACAGTTCCTGCCGGTCGCGACCGCCACCAGGCGGTAGCTGCGGCCGGCCTCGAGCTCGGCCTCGACGACGAAGCGCCGGGTCTCGCCGCTGCCCGCGACCGCGCAGTCGACGAGCAGCACGTGGGTCCCGGCTGGCAGCTCGGCGCGGCTCGCGCCGGGGGGCAGCGCATGCTCGTTGGCCTTGCGCAGCCGTACCTGCACCGGCAGGCCGCCGGCGAGTGCGGCGGCGTCGCCCTGCACGATCGCGCGCTCGGCGGGCGCCAGGCGCGGCCCCGGGTAGGCGCGCTCGGTCGCGCAGCCGGCGGCGGCGAGCGCGGCGAGCAGCAGCGGCATGCGTGCTGAAAAAAAGGGCGGCCCGAAGGCCGCCTGGGAGTGCACGCGCCACCCCTGCTGTCGGGGGTCGCCGGGCGGGGACCCGGCTCGCGCGTGAAACGGAATCCTCAGCCGCACTTCGACTCGCCGCAGGACAGGCAGGTCATGCAGCCATCCATCATCACGACCGCGACGGTGCTGCACTTGCCGCACAGCTGCGCGCCGGCCGGGTAGTCGGTCTTCGCGAACGCGTCCTGCTGCCGGTTGCGCTCCTCCCACTCGTTGCGCTTCGCCTCGATCAGCTGGCGCCGCGACTCGTCCATCGGCGCCGACGAAGGCATCAGCCCGATCGTCTGCAGGTGCCGCTCGACGACGTAGCCGATCTCGGCGACGATCGAAGGCATGAACTTGCCGCCCGGCTGCCAGTAGCCGCCGCGCGGGTCGAACACGGCCTTCAGCTCCTCGGTCAGGAATGCGACGTCGCCGCCCTTGCGGAACACCGCCGAGATGATCCGCGTCAGCGCGACGATCCACTGGAAATGGTCGAGGTTTTTCGAGTTGATGAAGATCTCGAACGGCCGCCGGTGCTCGTGCTCGGTGCCCTCGTTCAGCACGATGTCGTTGATCGTCAGGTACATCGCGTGGTCGGACACCGGCGTCTTGATCTTGTAGGTCGAGCCGATCAGCACCTCCGGACGCTCGAGCTTCTCGTGCATCCAGACGACCTTGCCGCCCGCCTCCTTGCGCGCGCGCGCGTCCTTCGGCTGCCCGGCAGCCGGCTTGTCGGCCTCGGGCTTCTGGACCCGGTACCGGACGATCTTCTTCCCGATGTTCAGCCTGCTCATGTACCCGTTCCCCGCGCGGCCTGCCGCGCTGTCGTCAGAACCTGCCGTAGTAGCCTTCCTTCAGCGCGTCGTACAGGTTCGCCGCGGTGTGGATCTCGCCGTCGTACTCGATCTCCTGGTCGCCCTTGGCCTCGACCTCGGTGCCGTCCTCGAGCGTGAACACGTAGGTCGTGTTCTTCAGGTCGTCTTCCTTGACCAGCACGCCCTGGAAGGCCTCCGGGTTGAAGCGGAATGTCGTGCAGCCCTTCAGGCCCTTCTCGTGCGCGTACAGGTAGATGTCCTTGAAGTCCTCGTAGCGGAAGTCGGTCGGCACGTTGGCCGTCTTCGAGATCGACGAGTCGACCCACTTCTGCGCCGCCGCCTGGATGTCGACGTGCTCGCGCGGCCCGATGTCGTCCGCGGTGATGAAGTACTCGGGCAGCTTCTCCGCGGCCGACGTCGCACCCGGCATCGCACGCGGGTTCACCAGCTCACGGTAGGCCAGCAGCTCGAACGAGTACACGTCAATCCGCTCCTTGGACTTCTTGCCCTCGCGGATCACGTTGCGGAAGTAGTGGTGCGCGAAGGTCGGCTCGATGCCGTTCGACGCGTTGTTCGCGAGCGACAGCGAGATCGTGCCGGTCGGCGCGATCGACGAGTGGTGCGTGAAGCGCGCGCCGACGGACTCGAGCTCCTTGACCAGCTCCGGCGCGGCCTCGGCGAGGCGCCGCATGTAGCGGCTGTAGCGGGCGTGCAGCACGCGGCCCGGCACCCGGTCGCCGGCCTTCCAGCCGTCGCGGGCCATCTCGGGCCGCTTGCGCAGCATCGCCGGCGTAACCGTGAACTCCTCGCCCATGATCGGCGCCGGGCCCTTCTCGCGCGCCAGCTCGAGCCCCGCCTCCCAGCCGGCGATCGCCATCTCGCGCGCGACGTTCTCGGTGAACGACACCGACTCGCCCGAGCCGTACTTCATGCCGAGCATCGTGATCGCCGAGCCCAGCCCGAGGAAGCCCATGCCGTGGCGGCGCTTGCGCCGGATCTCCTCGCGCTGCCGCTCCAGCGGCAGGCCGTTGATCTCGACGACGTTGTCGAGCATCCGCGTGAACACTCGGACGACCTCGCGGTACTCGTCCCAGTCGAAGCTCGCCTCGTCGGTGAACGGCGACTTGACGAAGCGGGTCAGGTTGACCGAGCCGAGCAGGCAGGAGCCGTAGGGCGGCAGCGGCTGCTCGCCGCAGGGGTTGGTGGCGCGGATGTTCTCGCACCACCAGTTGTTGTTCATCTCGTTGACGCGGTCGATCAGCACGAAGCCCGGCTCCGCGAAGTCGTAGGTCGACGTCATGATGACGTCCCACAGCCGGCGCGCCGGCAGCTTCTTGTAGACCCTGCAGGCGACCAGGCCTTCCTCGTTCGTCACGTAGCCGGCGGGTTCCGGCCACTCGCGCCAGACGAACTGCTCGGGGTCCCCGAGGTCCTGCCGCGCCGCGTCGTACTCGCGCTCGGACAGCGGGAAGGCCAGCTTCCAGTCCGCGTCGGCGCGTACCGCCTCGACGAACTCGTCGGTCACGAGCAGCGACAGGTTGAACTGCCGGAGCC
The DNA here is from genome assembly GCA_041568095.1 of Steroidobacteraceae bacterium. Lineage (GTDB taxonomy): Bacteria > Pseudomonadota > Gammaproteobacteria > Steroidobacterales > Steroidobacteraceae > SCUD01. Next base: position 5,479 of record JBFGAO010000044.1, read on the forward strand.
GGCCGTTCTCGCGCTTGGCGCGGATGAAGTCGATCGCGTCCGGGTGGCCGACGTCGAAGGTGCCCATCTGCGCGCCGCGGCGACCGCCCGCCGACGACACCGTGAAGCACATGCGGTCGTAGATGTCCATGAATGACAGCGGCCCGGAAGTGTGCGCGCCGGCGCCGGACACATAGGCGCCACGCGGGCGCAGCGTCGAGAACTCGTAGCCGATGCCGCAGCCCGCCTTCAGCGTCAGGCCTGCCTCGTGCACCTTGTCGAGGATGTCGTCCATCGAGTCGCGGATCGTGCCGGACACGGTGCAGTTGATCGTCGACGTCGCCGGCTTGTGCGCCAGCGCGCCCGCGTTCGACATGATGCGGCCGGCCGGGATCGCGCCCTTGCGCAGCGCCCACAGGAAGCGCTCGAACCATTGCTCGCGCAGCGGCGCGTCCTCGACGTCGGACAGCGCGCGCGCGACGCGCTGCCAGGTCTCGTCCATCGTCTGGTCGATCGGGGTGCCGTCCTTGGCGGTGAGCCGGTACTTGCGGTCCCAGATGTCGAGCGACGCCTCCTGGAATGCAATCTGGTCGACGTCCTTGCGCTCGATCTTCACCGCGGTGCTCATTGTTTGTCCGTCACTCCCCTCGTCCTGGCGGGCCGGGTTCCGGCCCGGAAAACGCGTGCCGGACCGGCATTTCGCGCGGTCCCGGCGTCCTGCTTCCGGCTGGCCCCCTGACTCTTTTGCTGACGCGCACCGTGGTCACGACGGCGACCACAAGATGTTGTGTCAGGGGTCGTAAATTATTTTCGCAGCCGCCCCCCTGTCAAGGATTTCCTCGCCCAGAAACCTGCCTCAAAAACTACCTCAAGTTTCAGGCACTTGCAAATGCATTTTCAGGCTGTTTCCGGCAGGCCTTTCCGGCCGGCGCTGTCAAGGCCAATTTTCCGCGCAATACCAGATCTTGTATGCACCGGTAGGGCACAAATTGCCCACAGTTTGTTCACCGGCAGGGCCGGCGGCGGCGTTTCCGCTGCCCCCGGACACCCGGAACTTGTGGCGTCCGGGCCCGGTCAGAGCACGCGGACCCGGCGCCCCGCGCCGTTCCCGCCACAGCAGAGGTTACAGCGCATGAAACAGCTTCTCGCCGCCTGCGCGGCCGCGGTCACGCTCCTGTTCGCGCCCCACGGCGCCTCGGCCCAGGTGCCGGCGACGCCCAGCCTGGCGCCGGTGATCAAGCGGGTGACCCCGGCGGTCGTCAACATCCGGGTGGCGGGGAGCGTGGCCGTGCAGCGCAACCCCTTCTTCGACGACCCGTTCTTCCGGCGCTTCTTCGGGCAGCCGCCGGAGGGCCAGCCGCGCGAGCGCGAGTTCCAGAGCGCCGGCTCCGGCGTGATCGTCGACGCCGCGCGCGGCTACATCGTCACGAACGCGCACGTCATCGAGAACGCCAGGGAAATCACCGTGATCCTGGTCGACGACCGCGAGCTGACGGCCGGGGTCGTCGGCACCGACCCGCGCTCGGACGTCGCGGTGCTGCGGGTCACCGAGGGCCGGCTGCCCGCCGACATGCGGCTCGCCGATTCGTCGCGGGTCGAGGTCGGCGACTTCGTCATCGCGATCGGCAACCCCTTCGGGCTGCAGCACACGGTGACCTCGGGCATCGTCAGCGCGCTGGGCCGAACCGGCATCAACCGCGAAAATTACGAGGACTTCATCCAGACCGACGCGGCGATCAATCCCGGCAACTCCGGCGGCGCGCTGGTCAGCCTGACCGGCGAGCTGGTCGGCATCAACTCGGCGATCCTGTCGCGCTCGGGCGGCAACATGGGCATCGGCTTCGCGATCCCGTCCAACATGGTCCGCACGGTCATGGAGCAGCTGATCGAGCACGGCGAGGTCCACCGCGGCCAGCTGGGCGTCAACATCCTAGACCTGACCGGGGAGTTCCGGAAAAACCTGGGCCTGGCCGACGACGTGCAGGGCGCGCTGGTCGCGCAGGTCATGGAGGAATCGGCCGCCGCGGTCGCCGGGATCCAGGCCGGCGACGTGATCACCAGCGTGCGCGGCCGGCCGGTCAAGGGCGCGTCCGAGCTGCGCAACGCGATCGGCATGCTGCGGCCCGGCACGCCCGTCGAGATCGGCCTGCTGCGCGAGGGCAAGGCCCGGCGCGTCACGGCCCTGCTGCGCGAGGCGGCGCAGGTCGCCAATGCCGCGACGCTGCACCCGGG
>JBFGAO010000045.1:0-7663 GCA_041568095.1 Steroidobacteraceae bacterium
CCGGAGCAGTAACGGGTGCTGCGCCGGCCCGAGCCCGAGGAACTGATGGACGAGCCGGCGCAGGCGGAGGCCTATGCACGCGCCGACTTCAGCGAGCCCAATGCCGCCTTCGTTGCGCATTTCGAGGCCGAGTTCCCCGGCTTCGCCGGCGCGACGATTGCCGACCTCGGCTGCGGGCCGGGCGACATCGCGCTGCGGCTGGCGCGCCGCTACCCGGCCGCCCGCGTGACGGGCATCGACGGCGCGGCCGCGATGCTGGCGCAGGCCCGCGACGCGCTGGCGCGCGAGCCGGCACTGGCGGTGCGCGTGCGTTTCGAGCAGGCGCTGCTGCCGCTCGAGTCACCGCGGCGCCACGACGCCGTCGTCAGCAACAGCCTGCTGCACCACCTGGCCGACCCGGCGGCGCTGTGGCACACCGCGCGGCGCTGCGGCCGGCCGGGCGCGGCGCTGCTGGTGATGGACCTGGCCCGCCCCGAGTCAGAGGCCGCCGCGCGGCAGATCGTCGACACTCACGCGGCGGGCGAGCCGGAGATCCTGCGACGCGACTTCCATCTGTCCCTGCTCGCCGCGTACGAGCCGGCCGAGGTCGAGGTGCAACTCGCCGCGGCGGGGCTGGCCGGGATCCGGGTCCGCATGGTCTCGGACCGCCACTGGCTCGCGGCGGGACGACTGCCGTCATGAGGCGCGCACTCGGCCTCGACCGGACCGCGCTGTGGGCCCTGCGGGGCCTGTCGCGACTGTTCATGCGGCCGGCGGTCGTGCCCGAAGATGCGCCGGCGCGTCTGCAGGGCCGGGCCAGGCCGGTACTGTACGTATTGGAGGAGCATGGGCTTTCGGACCGGCTCGCGGTCGAGCAGCTCTGCATGGACCGCGGCCTGCGGCGGCCGAGCAAGCGCCTTGCGCTGCGCGGGCTGGTGCTGGACCGCTCGTACGTCGCGCTCGAGCGACGCGCCGGCCTGCTGCGGCGGCGCCCCGACCGGCGCACGCCGCGGGCGCTGGCTGCGGCGCTGGCCGCGGCCGAAGCCGACCCGGCGATCGAGCTCGACATCGTGCCGGTGGCCGTGTACTGGGGTCGCGCGCCGCAGCGCGAGCGCTCCTGGCTCCGGCTGATCCTGTCCGAGGACTGGGCGCTGGTCGGGCCGTTCCGGCGCCTGCTGTCAATCGTCTTCAACGGGCGCAGCACGCTGGTGCGCTTCGGCGAGCCGCGGTCGCTGCAGGCGCTGGCGTCGGCAGGCGGCGACGCCCCGCGCACGGCGCGGCGGCTGCTGCGGGAGCAGCGCGGCGAATTCCGGCACATGCGCGTGGACACGATAGGCCCGGACCTGTCAACGCGGCGCGAGATCGTCGCGCAGGTGCTGAGGACACGCGCCGTGCGACAGGCGGTCCGGCAGGAGGCGCGCGAGCGCGACGGCTCGCGCCGCGAGGGCCTGCGCACCGCGCGCCGCTACGCGCTCGAGATCGCCGCCGACTACTCGCACCCGTTCGTCCGGGTCGCAGAGAAGCTGCTGCACTGGCTGCTGACCCGGATCTACGACGGCGTCGAGGTGCGCAACGCCGAGTACCTCGAGCGGCTGCCGTCCGGCTGCGAGATCGTCTACGTACCCTGCCACCGCAGCCACCTGGACTACCTGCTGCTGTCCTACGTGATCTACCGCCGCGGCTATGCGCTGCCCTATGTCGCGGCCGGCATCAACCTGAACCTGCCGGTCATCGGGCGCTACCTGCGCAAGGGCGGCGCGTTCTTCATCCGCCGCAGCTTCCGCGGCACGGCGCTGTACCCGATCGTCTTCATGAAGTACGTGGACGTGATGATGAACCGCGGGCACGCGATCGAGTTCTTCATCGAGGGCGGGCGCAGCCGCACCGGCCGGCTGCTGCAGCCGCGCACCGGCATGCTCGGCATGACGCTGCGCAGCTACCTGCGCGACACGCGGCGCCCGGTCGCCTACCTGCCGGTCTACTTCGGCTACGAGCGGCTGCTCGAGGGGCGCACCTACCTCGGCGAGCTGTCGGGCCGGCCGAAGGAGAAGGAGACCATCGGCTCGCTGCTGCGCGTGCTGCCGCAGCTGCGGCAGCGTTTCGGCCGTGTCCACGTCAGCTTCGGCGAGCCGCTGCTGCTGTCCGACGAGCTCGACCGGCTGCAGCCGGGCTGGCGCGAGGGCGTCCGCGACGACGCGGCGCGTCCGGAGTGGTTCGGCGCGGCAGTCGACGCGGTCGCTGCCGAGATCATGCGCCGGATCAATGCAGCCGCGGCCGTGAACCCGATCAACCTGCTCGCCGTCGTGCTGCTGGCGACGCCGCGCCAGTCGATGGTCGAGGCCGACCTCGAGCGCCAGCTGCAGATCTGGCTGGACCTGCTGCAGACCTTTCCTTACTCGCCCGACGTCTCGATGACGGAGCTCGACGGCGCCGGGATCATCCGCTATGGCGAGCAGATGGGGCTTGTCGAGCGCCACCCGCATGCGCTCGGCGACGTGATCCGGATGACCGAGCAGAACGCGATCCTCGCGACCTATTACCGGAACAACGTGCTGCAGCTGTTCGCGATGCCGTCGCTGGTCGCCTGCGCGTTCCTGAACAACCAGTCGATGCGCGATGAGGACCTGCATCGGCTGGTCTGGCGCGTCTACCCGTACATCCGCGACGAACTGCGGCTCCGCTGGCGCGAGGACGAGCTGCCGGGCGTCGTCGGTGGCGTCCTCGCGGCGCTCGCGGGGCATGGCCTGCTGGAGCGCGGGGCCGACGGCGCGACCTGGCGGCGGCCGGTGACCGGCAGCGCCGAGGCGGTGCGGCTGTCGGTGATCGCGCAGGCGACGATCCAGACCCTCGAGCGCTACTACCTCGCGATCGCATTGCTGCTGCGCGCGGGCCGCGGCGCGCTGACGCCGGAAGCCCTCGAGCAGCGCTGCGTCGCGATGGGCCAGCGGATGTCGATGCTGTACGGGCTGGCGGCGCCGGAGTTCTTCGACCGCTCGATGTTCCGTGCCTTCATCGAGCAGCTGCGCCGCCGCGACGTGATCCGCGTCGACGGCGACGGCCGGCTCGATTACGACGATGCGCTGCTGGCCGTCGCCGAGGACGCGCGGGTCGTGCTCTCGGAACAGATCCGCAACAGCATCCTGCAGGTCACCCACCGCTGAGCGCGGTTTTTGCGCTGCAAAGCAGCGCCGGACCACGCAAAGATACGCAGTCGCCACGCTTGGGCGGTCCCAAGCCGCTGATATACTTTGCGGGCCGCGATGCACGACGCCGGGCGCGGCAACACAGAACGAGGCCCCCGCCGGCGGCCGGTCCGTGGCGAGGGCGCCGAGCGCGACCTGCATCCGACTCGATCCTGGGGTAAAGCCATGACCATGAATCCCGCGACCCCCGCACGCCGCCCGCTGCGGATCGCCGTGTGCGCCGCACTGTGCACCGGCGGGCTGCTGCCGGCGACGGCGACTGCCGTCGAATTCCAGCTCGGCGGCTGGAACGGCAGCCTGAACACGACCGTGTCCTGGGGCCAGCTGTGGCGAGTCGAGGACCCGGACCCGCGGCTCGTCGGTACCGCGAATGGCGGCAGCAGCCGGTCGCCGAACGGCGACGACGGCGACCAGAACTACGGCAAGGGCCCGGTGTCGCAGACCGCGAAGGCGATCAGCGAGCTGTCGCTGGATCGCGGCACGTACGGCATCTTCGTACGCGGCGCCGCCTTCTACGACTGGCGCGTCGAGAACGAGGAGACGCGGCGGACGCCGATCTCGGCCGCCGGCAAGGAGCTGTCGGGCGCGTCGGCGCGGCTGCTGGACGTGTTCGGCTACGGGCGGTGGGACATCAATGGGCGCGAACTCGAGGTCCGCGCCGGCCGACAGGTCGTCAACTGGGGCGAGAGCACGTTCATCCAGGGTGGCATCAACAATGCCATCAACCATTTCGACGTCGCGGCGCTGCGGGTGCCGGGGTCCGAGCTGCGCGAGGCCTACCTGCCACAGGAGATGCTGAAGCTGTCCTATGCGCTGACCGAGAACCTGACGGCGCAGGCGATCGTGCTGTTCGACTGGAACCGGACCGAGCCGGAGCCGGTCGGCACGTATTTTTCGACCAATGACTTCGTTCCCCGCGGCGGCGAGCGGGTGTTCCTCGGCTTCGGCGCGTTCTCCGACCAGGGCGTGGACTTCCGGCCGCTGGGCGGGCCGCTGATCCCCGACTTCCAGGGAGTCGGTCGCGGCCCGACGCTGGTACCAAGCAACTCGGGCCAGTACGGCGCGTCGCTGCGCTGGTACCTGCCCGACTTCAGCGACGGCACCGAGTTCGGCTTCTACTTCATCAATTACCACAGCAAGCTGCCGCTGATCAGCGGCCGCACCGGCACGCAGGCAGGCGTCGGCAACTCGGTCGGCACGCTGACCGCCGTCATCGCGACGGCACAGGGGCTCGCATCGGGGCTGTCGTTCAATTCGGCGGTCGCGGTTGCGGCGCAGACGGCCGTCGCGCGGGCCGCTGCCGCCGGCGGCAACCTGTCGCTGGCGACGGCGACGCAGTACGCGACGATCGCCGGCAACACCGTGCTAGGCGGCGGCAACGTGTCGGCGCAGGCGACCAACCTCGCGACGCACGAGTACGCGAAGACGGCGCGCTACTTCACCGAATACCCGGAGGACATCCGCCTGTTCGGCCTGTCCTTCAACACGCAGCTCGGCACGACCGGCATCGCGCTGCAGGGCGAGGTCTCCTACCGCCAGGACGCGCCGCTGCAGTACGACGACGTCGAGCTTCTGTTCGCGGCGCTGACGCCATTCGAGGCAGTCGCACTCGGCGCGCAGGGCATCCCGATGCCGGCGACCTGCACACCGGGGCTGCCGACGCTGACGCGTTGCGGCCAGCTCGGCGCCTTCGGCATCAACCAGCTGGTCAAGGGCTGGGGCGAATTCGATGTCTGGCAGGCACAAGTGACCGCGACCAGGGCTTTCCCGCCGATGCTCGGCGCGTCGCAGCTGGTCACGGTGCTGGAGGCCGGCGTCACGCACGTCGCCGACTTCCCTGACAAGCTGTCGGGCGGCCCGGTCGGCCGCGGCCTGCGCTTCAACGGCCCGGGCACGTCGGTGTCGGGCAACGACCTGCTGGCCGGCCGCCATTTCGGCGAGCTCGAGCCGCAGGGCCGCTTCGCCGACGCGACCTCGTGGGGTTACCGGCTCGCGATGCGCCTCGACTACCTGAGCCTGCTGGCGTCGTGGAACGTGAGTCCCCGGCTGGTCTGGACGCACGACGTGTCGGGCACGACGCCGGGGCCCGGCGGCAACTTCGTCGAGGACCGCTACGGCCTGACGATCGGCGTCGGCGCCAGCTTCCAGGCGACCTGGGAGCTCGACCTCAGCTACACGACCTTCGGCGGCGCTGGCCGCTACAACGAGCTCGGCGACCGGGACTTCGTCGCCGCGACGATCAAGTACTCCTTCTGAACCAGGGCCGGAGCCAGACATGATGACACCGAAGAATTTCCTGAAGCTCGGCCTGCTTGCTGCCTGCTGCGCTGTCGGCATCGCGACCGCGGCGGTCAGCCCCCAGGAAGCGGCCCGACTGGGCAACGAACTGACGCCGATGGGCGCCACGCGCGCCGGCAATGCTGCCGCCACGATCCCTGCCTGGAACGGCGGGCTGGACTCCACGGCCAAGGCCGGCTTCCCGAACTTCAAGTCGGGCGGCCACCACCCGGACCCGTATGCGTCCGACAAGCCGCTGTACCGGATCGACGCGTCGAACATGCAGCGTTACGCGTCGATGCTGACGACCGGGCACCAGGCGCTGCTGTCCACGTACAAGGACAGCTACTTCATGAACGTCTACCCGTCGCAGCGCAGCGCGGCCTTCCCGCAGCGGATCTACGATGCGACGCGTTCGAACGCGACGACGGCGCAGCTGACCGGCGACGGCACCGGCGTGACCGGCGCGATCGTCGGTGTGCCGTTCCCGATCCCGAAGTCCGGCGTCGAGGTCATCTGGAACCACATCCTGAGGTACCGCGCCGAGATCGGCGAGCGCATCATCGGCCAGGCCGCCGTCACGCGCACCGGCAACTACACGCTGGTGAAGTTCCACGACGAGACGATGGTCGCCTACAGCCTGCCCGGCGCGACCGAGCAGGGACTCGACAACGTCGTGCTGTACTTCATCCAGGAGACGATATCGCCGGCCCGTCTCGCGGGCGAGATCCTGCTCGTGCACGAGACGCTCGACCAGACCCGCGAGCACCGCCGCGCCTGGCTGTACAACCCCGGCCAGCGCCGCGTGCGCCGCGCGCCGAACGTCGCCTTCGACAACCCCGGCACCGGCTCGGACGGCCTGCGGACCGCGGACCAGTTCGACATCTACAACGGCAGCCCGGAGCGCTACGAGTGGAAGCTGGTCGGCAAGCGGGAGATCGTCGTCCCGTACAACGCCTACCCGCTGCACAGCAACAAGCTTAAGAACGACGACATCATCAAGCCGCTGCACATCAACCAGCAGCACGCCCGCTACGAGCTGCACCGGGTTTGGGTCGTCGACGCGGTGCTGAAGCCGGGCCAGCGGCATATCTACAAGCGACGGACCTTCTACGTCGACGAGGACTCGTGGCAGATCCTGGTCGTCGACTGCTATGACAACCGCGACCAGCTGTGGCGCGTGCAGGAAGGCCACTCGATCAGCTACTACGAGGTGCCGACCTTCTGGACGACGCTGGAGCTGACCTACGACCTCCAGTCCGGGCGCTACCTGGCGCTGGGCCTCGACAACGAGGAACCGATGACCGTCAATTTCCAGGCGAAGCGGACGATTGCCGACTTCACGCCGTCCGCGATCTCGCGGCGCGGCACGCGCTAGCGCCGCCCGCCACGTCCCCGGACCGGGGGCAAGGAGGCCGCCCCCTTGCTGAGGGCACGGACGACCAGGACCGCCTTGCTGCTGCTCGCGGCGCCTCTGGCGCTCGCGACGGCGCGCGCCCAGCAGGCGCCGGCCGGGGATGACCCGGCGGCGCAGCCGTCCATCATCGCGCCGCTCGCGTCGCAGTCGCTGCTGGTCGACCTGGCCACCGCCGGCCAGCGGGTGTTCGCGGTCGGCGAGCGCGGCCACGTCCTGTACTCGACCGACCATGGCCGCTCCTGGACCCAGGTGCGGGTGCCCGGCAGCGCGAACCTGGCCGCCGTGCACTTCGCGGACGAGCGCCACGGCTGGGCGGTCGGCCATGCCGAGATGATCCTGCGCACGGCCGACGGCGGCGACAGCTGGCAGCGCGTGCACTTCGAACCGGACAATCGGCAGCCGCTGCTGGACGTCTGGTTCGCGGACGCGGAGCGCGGCCTCGCGATCGGCGCCTACGGTACCGTCTATCGCAGCGGTGACGGGGGGCGCAGCTGGTCGCTGGTGCCCTTCGAGCCGGCGCCGCCGCCGGGCGCCGCGAAGGTCCGCGAGGACCCGGACGACCTTGACGCCGGCTTCGACCTCGGCTACGAGTTCCACCTGAACGCGATCGCGCGCGGCCCGGGCCTTCGGCTGTACGTCGCCGCCGAGGCCGGCCGGCTGTTCCGGTCCGACGATGACGGCCAGACCTGGCGCGAGCTGCCGTCGCCCTACGAGGGTTCCTTCCACGGCGTGCTGGCCCTCGACGGCGACGCGCTGCTGGCATTCGGCCTGCGCGGCAACCTGTTCC